>JAAYNF010000042.1 GCA_012520975.1 Clostridiaceae bacterium
CGCCCAGGTGATCACTGAGATCAAGCGCCAGCAGAAACGCGGTGAGCGGCCCCGCTTCGTTCAGCACGGCCGTGGCTATGTGGGCCTGAGCCAATGGATGGGGCGCGGCCTGGCATTCCAGATCGAACAGCACAACCACCAGGTCCGGAAAGTCTTGCGCGAACGACTGCTGGCCATGAAGCCCGGCGAGTTCGAGGAACTTATCTCGCAGTTGCTGGCGGAGATGGGTTTCGAGATGGTCGAGGTAACCAAACTCAGCGGCGACGGCGGCATCGATGTCCGGGGCACCCTGGTGGTCGGTGACGTGGTCCGCATCAAGATGGCCGTCCAGGTCAAGAAATGGAAGCTCAAGAACAACATCCAGGCTCCAGTGGTGCAGCAGGTGCGCGGCAGTTTGGGGGCGCACGAGCAAGGCCTGATCATCACTACCAGCGACTTCAGCCCCGGAGCCGTCAAGGAAGCTGCCCAGTCCGACAAGACCCCCATCGCCCTGATGAACGGGGAACAGCTTGTAATGCTGCTGATGGAACACGGCATCGGCGTCCATCGCTCGACGCCTGATCTGTTTGAAATTGATGAAGAATTCGGACCGGTGATGAAATGACGGCGCGGATAGTTCGATTCTCCAAGACCGCAGAATGCATGCGGGACTGTCGATTGAGCGGGGTGAGAAATGAATAGAGTTGATTTTTTGCTGGATGCCGACGAACTGGTTCCAGTCATTGGGACACTGCAGGACGCTTTAACAAGACGCCCCAATCCTGAAGGTGAGCCGCATTTCGATCTGCAGACTGCGCTTGATAGTTGCGACGAATATTTTCAGAGCATTCGGGAGCTTACGGAAGCCACCGGAAGGCTCTCTACTCATGATCTGCTTCAGGCAGCAAACGGTATGTCATCGGGTTACCGGTGCTTTTGGGAGCGGCCATTCCCCCAGGGCCTGGAAATGGGACAGCCTCTGTTTTCGGCCGTTCTCGAACGGCCCATGCGCGATCTGCTGCGGACGCTTCAGTCTCTCACAGAGGCCGAAAGCGGAGATTCTCTGGGTGAACCGCTGATTACTCTTGATGCAGAGGAGGAACTGAATTGTTTCAACTCGTGGCTTGATGGCCTTGCAGCCCATCAGAGAATCGGTTTGCGGCCTTCACAGGGGTGTGGATTAGGGTCCTTGGCAGCCTCATTCTTGCTGGGATGGTGGTTTGGGCGGGATTGATCGTGTTCGGCAAGCGCCACTCTCTTTATGGTGTGACATATTCTGACGCAGACATTGATTATCTTCATGGGGCGAACCGAGCGGCATGCTGCGATAAAGGAAAAAGGAGGATTGAACGATGATTGCAACCGGGGATAAGGTGCGACACCCCAAGATGCCCGATTGGGGTATAGGGAAGGTGTTGGAGGTCACATCGGATGGAAAGGCCAGGATATTTTTCATCCATGCCGGGGAAAAGACCATTCTGTTGAGCCATGTCGATTTTGAAAAGATCGAAGGTGAAGAAGCTGCACACCCAATACTCGACAATCCATCCTTTTTCGAACGCGCCACGGTCAAAGGGCACAGAAGTCTGCCCGACGCCCGGTTGGATTTTTTGAAGCTTTTCCCTGATGGGTTTGAGGACGCCGGTTATCTCAACGAGGAACGTAATTACAAAGTCGCTGCCAGGGAGCTTCTGCTGGAATTGCTCAGCGAGCAGGCTTTCAGGGAACTTCTCGAAAGCGGAAATTTCGATGAAATCGTGCGACGGGCTCTCCAGGTAGCCAATAAGACCAACCTGATTTTCCCCAACGAAAAGATGGGCCTCAAGGATGGCCTGAAAACCCCCGAACACATCCAGCTTTTTGCCGAGCGCTTATTCGACCTTCTTTACGGCAATGGCGAATTCAGGAAGCGATTTGAAACTTTCGCGGAATGCCTGGAAGAGATTGAGGCGGCCAAATGGACCACCATGACCTACTTTACATTTCTCGCATTCCCCGAAAAACACATGTTTCTCAAACCTGAAGTCACCAAGCATGCCGCTGCACTCACCAAGGCCGAGCTGAATTACAAATCCGACCTGAATTGGCTGACTTATTCTTGCCTGCTCGATTTCGCCAGGTATCTCAAAGATGAGCTGGTCGCCATGGGAATGAACCCGCGTGACATGATTGATGTACAGTCATTCATGTGGTGCATTACGCCCGGGAAGTACGACTGATATGCCTTCCGTCCTTGCTTGGATTGATCATGACTCGAAAGCGAGGGAACGCACACTTCGCATCCTTTCCCTTTTCCAGGAAAAGGAAAGTCGTGACGAGCTTGGGCTCGGTTCCGTTCGGGACAGCTTTGCCGATCA
>JAAYNF010000043.1 GCA_012520975.1 Clostridiaceae bacterium
CATGTATCCCCGGAGAATTCTGGGGGGATTACCGGCCGCGGATTTCTCTCAGACCGCCCGGGCGGTCTGAGAGAAACAGAGCGCTTACATTGTCAGGGAAGCGTTTCATTTAAAGTTGCAATCCACAACTGTCCCGAAAACGCAAGAGGATCGGTTGACGCTTGTGACAAATTATGTCTATAATTATATAATTGACAATTGATCATTAACAAGCAAAAGCCCGTTCGGATTTAAAAGATGGTCCGAGCCGAGATGGTCTTTAACGCAGGCAGGAGAGGTATATGGTCGAACGAGACTTTTTGGATACAATACGAGAAACCGAGCAGCAGGCAGAAGAACTGCTCGACCATGCCCGCGAAAGCGCCCGTTTAAAGCAGGAAAAAGCACGGGAGAATGCCCTTGGGATTCTTGATCAGGGGCGGGAGGCGGCAGCCGCCGTCCAACAAAAATTGCTGCAACAGGCCGAGGAGACGGCTTTACAGCTGAACGCGGAGTCTGCTGATTCCACTCAGCGCAAGGTCGATCTCATTCAGGCCGATTGCGCAAAAAGGCTGGATCAAGCCGTCGAGAAACTGGTGGAAAGGATCGTGAGGGTCGATGGCCATCGTTAAGATGGACAGGCTGACGATCGTCGGCTTGGAAAAGGATAAAAACGATATCGTAGAAGCCCTCACAAACTTGGGTGCGTTCGAGGTGATCAGCGAGCGAGGGGATGATCTCTCGGCTTCTGAGGTTGCCACGACCGACCCGGACAGCCGGTTGGCGGCTCTCCAGCATGACATTACCCGTTTGGAGAGAGTGATCGAGTTAAACCGGACATTGCATCCCGAGAAAAAGGCCTTGTTTGCCGGCAAGCGCAAGGTGTCCGAAGCAATCTTTCGGCAAGCTGTTTCCCGTGAAGACGATCTTCTGGCTGCTGTCAGCCGGATTGAGCATAATCAGGCGACGGCCGCCGAGCTGTCTGTTCAGCAACATCGGTTGCAGGCTGCGCAAACCATGCTGGAACCTTGGCAGGACCTCGATCTCGATCTTGCCGAAGAGGGAACCAAATCGGTTTGCCTGTTTCTCTGCAGCGCCGATTCGGCCGATCAGGTCAACCAACTGCGTGAAGCATTAAACGAAGATGTTCCGGAAAGTTTTCTTCATATTGCAGCCGAGGATGAAAACGGGTTGCGCCTAGTGGTTGCGGCTTGGCGCCCGCGGGCTTCGGTGGTGCAAGGACACCTCCGTCGTTTGAATTTTAATCCGCTGCCTCTGCAGGGTGAAAAGGGCACCCCGCGCCAACAAATGGATGCCAATGCCGGTTTGTTGGCCGCAAACGAGGCCGAACTGGATCGTATTCAACGTGATAATATCGAATTGACCCGGGATGGCAAATCTTTTGAAATTTTGTATGATGCGCTGACCATTCGTTATGATCGACTGAAAACCGTTTCCTCTCTGTCAGGTACGCAGAAAACATTCTGGATGGAAGGCTGGGTGCCGTTCAATTTGGTGGCGGAAGTGACCAAAGGGCTGGAACGACATTTCCTGGTGGCAACCGCTCATCGACCGGCGGCGGCCGATGAAGAATTTCCGATTCTTTTCAATAATCGTAAGTTGGTCAAGCCCTACGAAGTCGTTGTCGAGATGTTTGGTCCGCCCTGCTGCCGCGAAGTGGATCCGACGCCGGTCATGGCTCCGTTTTTCTTCATTTTCTTTGGCATTATGCTCAGCGACGTCGGTTACGGTCTGATTCTGGTTGCTCTTTGCGCCTGGTTGACTTTCAAGGTCAAGCCCTCGGGGGAATTGGGCAGATTGTCGCGCATGTTTCTGCTGAGCGGTGTCAGTGCGGTCACCTGGGGTTTTATTTTCGGCGGTTATTTCGGCAATATTATTTCGGTATTGTCCGGTCAGACTTTCGATATCCCGCCGATCTGGTTCAATCCCATGAATGATCCGATACAGCTTTTGCTGGTCAGCGTGGTGCTGGGAGTCATTCATCTTTTTGCCGGTCTGGGCGTTCAGGCGTATATGCTCTTTAAAACCAACCGGGCCATCGATGCCATTCTGGATATTTTCCCGATTTATGCACTCATCATCGGTCTGGCACTGCTGGTGCTTGTTGAGGGGCCCGTTGGCATGATTCTGACCATTGCCGCACTGGCGGTCATGGTGCTTTTCGGCGGCCGAGAGAGCAAAAATCCGGTTTTACGAATCTTGAACGGCTTGATGTCGATTTATAACAATCTTGCCGGATACCTTGGTGATATTCTTTCCTATACCCGTGTACTGGCTCTGGTTATGGCGACCAGTGTCATTGCCATGGTTTTCAATTTATTGGGATTTATCGGCGGCCCGACGTTCGGTGGCATTTTACTTTTTATTCCGGTCGCCCTGATCGGCCATACCCTTAATCTGTCGCTCTCGGCTTTGTCTGCCTACGTGCACACCAGCCGATTGCAATATGTTGAATTCTTCGGCAAATTCTATGAGGGATCCGGAAGAATCTGGCGTCCTCTTGATTGGAAGACCCGTTTTATTGAGATCGGAACGGATGCTGCCGAGGAAGAAAAAGAAAACAAAACCATGCAGTCTCAAGCAGACTAAAAACCAGGAGGATTGAAACATGATTGAATCATTAGGCCCGATTCTAACCATTCTTGCCGCGTCGTTCGCCGCGCTTCTTGCCGGTATCGGATCGGCCAAAGGTGTTGGGATCGTCGGTGAAGTGGCCGCCGGTGTTCTGACCGAGGACCCGACTAAATTTGGAAAACTTCTGATCTTGCAGGCCTTGCCCGGAACCCAGGGTATTTACGGGCTTTTGACCTGGTTTATGATCCTGTTCAATTCCGGCATCCTGTTTGGCGATCCGTCCGGTCTGACATGGCAAAAGGGTCTTTCTTACCTGATGGCCTCATTACCCATCGCTATTGTGGGCCTTTTTTCGGCCATTTATCAAGGTCGCGTATCGGCTTCCGGTGTCGCGCTGGTTGCCAAGCGTCCGGAAGAACAGTCCAAAGCCTTGGTTCTGGCGGCTATGGTTGAGACCTACGCGATCTTCGCGCTGCTGGCTTCGGTGCTTGCCGTCATGAATATCTGATTGTGCAAGCCAAGGCACCTGTGTCAGGAAAGGAGAACCCATCTTGAACGGATTACAAGCTATCCGTGAACGGATTTTGGATGAAGCCCGTCAGGCTGCCGCCCGAATTGATGAACAGGCCGAAAAACAAGTGGGCGAGATTCTGGCAACAGCGGAACAGGATAAAACCAAGATCGTCACCGAAGCTGAAATAAAGGCAGAAAAGCAAGCCGAGGCCCTGCTGGCGCGCGCGCGCAGCACGGCATTGATGGAAAGCCGCAAGACGCTGCTTGAAGCGCGCCAGCAAATGATTGATCGGGCGATCAACGGAGCTGTCGAGCAAATCCGGACCTTGCCGGAAGAGCAGCGGATTGCCTATTATCGCGACCTTATTGCGTCTTCATCAATCAAAAATGGCGAAATCATTCTGTCAGCCGCGGACCGGCACTTAGCCGACCGGCTGCTGAAAGGAAGGGACGATTTGCGGCTTTCGGACGAAATCGGTCGTTTCAATGGCGGTCTGATTCTTCGCCGAGGACAAGTTGAGGACAATTTGACCTTGGCTATCATCATCGCCGGCCGGCGGCCGGAACTTGTCCGAGCGGCGGCCGACATTCTTTTCCCG
Organism: Clostridiaceae bacterium; assembly: GCA_012520975.1. GTDB lineage: Bacteria > Bacillota > Clostridia > Saccharofermentanales > UBA5734 > UBA8949. The sequence continues at coordinate 3,687 of JAAYNF010000043.1, forward strand.
GATGATAACGCAGAATAGACCATCCTTGGTTCGGCTGAAAATGAACTGGAGATTGTAGCATGCGTGGCAAAAAGCCATTAAAAACATATCAGTATAACTACGCTTCCGGCCGTATACGGGCAATGGAGTTGCAGTTGTTGGATTCCAACCGCCTCAATCGCCTATATGAAGCCCGTTCCACGGAGGACATCATGCGCATTCTGGCCGATAGCGGCTATCCGGCGGCGCCGGATCCGGAGGCCAGCTTGGCTGCCGAGACCGCGGCAACTTATAAACTGATTGAAAGCCTGATCGCCGATGGCGAGCTGGTCGATGCCCTCAAGGTTTTTAACGATTTCCATAATTTGAAGGTTGTGTTGAAAAGCCTGTTGTTTACTTGGTCAAAGACCGCCTCGGCTGAGGAAGCAGCCTGTGATGTGTTGCCCGAATCCAGTAGTTCGTGCAGCTTCCAGTCCTGTGTGCCCTTGGTTCTTGAGCCGTCGCTGGTGGCTCCCCCGATTTTGTTTGTGGCCATTCGTGATCGGCAGCCGGACCTGATTCCGGCGTGGTTGTACCAAGCGGCATTGACCGCTTCCCAGCGTTATCTGTCGACCTATGATTTGTCGATGATCGACCTGTTCCTTGATCGGGCCGCCGCTCGACAGGCCGAGCTGTTGATCCAGCATCTGGACTGTCCCTTTCTTTCAGGATACCTGTCGCGCAAGGCCGATCTGGCCAACCTCGGTATGCTGCTTCGAACTCGACTTTTGCGTAGCGGCAAGGAGTATTTGGAGAAAGCTCTTTTGCCGACCGGAACCATCGCGAATCAACGGATCTTGGACTGCTACGCCGGTGATACCGGTGAAATCAAGGCCTTGTATGACAACACGCCTTATACGGAACTGGCGGCTTTGGCTGAAAATTACGGCGAACCGGGTACGGCGACGCGATTCAGTCAGATTGCCGACAATCTGGTGATCGACTGGATCCGCACGGCTCGCTGGTCCCTGAGCGGGCCGGACATTCCCCTTGCCTACCTGATCGGCAGGGAAATGGAGATAAAAAATATACGTATTGTTCTGACCTGCCTGCTCAACGGAATCCCGGTCTCTCAGGCCCGGGAAATGGCTAGAGAACGTTATTTGACATGGAGGTGATCGGTCATGAATAATGTGGGAGTTATCGGCGACCGTGACAGCGTAATCGGTTTCAGGGCGCTGGGCATGACCGTCCTTGAGGCCGGAAATGGCGAAGAGGCCGGCTGTCACCTGAAGAATTTGGTAGCAGAAAATTTTGCGGTTATCTTTATCACGGAAAATTTTGTCCAAGGCAATGAGGATTATCTGCTCAGCGTACGAAGTCAAAAATTGCCGGCTATTATCCCCATTCCGTCCATTTCCGGATCCACCGGCCTTGGTATGCGCCAGGTTCGGGAGTCGGTTCGCCGGGCGGTCGGCATGGATTTACTATCCCAAGATGAACAGTCCTAGTTTGAGGAGTGAGAAAATGAAGAAAAACAGTCAAGGCAGAATCGTCAAGGTATCCGGACCGCTGGTCGTCGCAGAAGGTATGCGTGATGCCAACATGTTTGATGTCGTTCGGGTTTCTGACGAACGCCTGATCGGCGAAATCATTGAAATGCATGGCGATCGCGCCTCGATTCAGGTTTATGAAGAAACCGCCGGTCTCGGACCGGGTGAGATCGTTGAGTCGGAAAACGCGCCGTTGTCCGTCGAGCTTGCCCCCGGACTGATCGGCGGCATTTTTGACGGCATTCAGCGTCCGCTGGATCGGCTGGTGACTCTGGCCGGTAACAATATTGCCCGGGGTGTGACGGTGGAGGCCATCGATCGAGAAAAAAAGTGGGATTTCGAAGCCCTGCTGACTTCCGGTCAACGGGTTGAGGGCGGAGACATCCTTGGCGCTGTCCGCGAAACCTCGTTGGTCTTGCACAAAATTATGGTGCCGCCCGGGATTTCCGGAGAAATTGAGTCCATCGCTTCCGGTTCCTATACCGTGACCGAAACAATATGTCGTCTGCGCACGGACGATGGTCAGGTTCGCGACCTTAGTATGCTGCAAAAATGGCCGGTTCGCCGTGAGCGTCCTTCCCAGGAAAAGCTGGCGCCGGAAGAGCCGATGATCACCGGTCAACGAATCATCGATACCTTTTTCCCCGTTGCCAAGGGCGGAACCGCTGCGGTTCCGGGTCCTTTCGGCAGCGGGAAAACGGTTATCCAACACCAGCTGGCCAAATGGGCAGAGGCCGACATTGTCGTCTATATCGGTTGCGGAGAGCGCGGCAATGAGATGACGGATGTTCTGCTTGAGTTCCCTGAACTGGTTGACCCCAAATCCGGTGAGTCTCTGATGAAACGAACCATCCTGATTGCCAACACATCGGATATGCCGGTTGCGGCTCGTGAGGCATCGATTTACACCGGAATCACCATCGCGGAATATTTCCGTGACATGGGCTACTCGGTCTCGATCATGGCCGATTCGACCTCACGCTGGGCGGAGGCTTTGCGTGAAATGTCCGGCCGACTTGAGGAAATGCCCGGCGAAGAAGGATATCCGGCCTATCTGGGTTCCAGAATGGCAAATTTCTATGAACGCGCCGGAGTGGTTCGTTGCCTGGGACAGGACGGACGCATCGGTGTGCTCACCGCGATCGGAGCTGTTTCACCGCCGGGCGGCGACCTGTCCGATCCGGTCGTTCAGTCCACCCTGCGCATCGTTAAAGTGTTCTGGGGATTGGACTCGGCCTTGGCCTACAGACGCCATTTCCCGGCGATCAATTGGCTCAACAGCTATTCGCTGTATTCGGACCAGGTTGACGAATGGATGGATCGCGAAATTTCCTCGGAGTGGAGCTATCTGCGTTCTCAGGCCATGATCCTGCTGCAGGAAGAGTCCGAACTGGAGGAAATTGTCCAGTTGGTCGGTCAGGATTCCTTGTCGACAAGCGACCGTTTGAAGCTGGAAGCCGCCCGGTCCCTGCGGGAAGATTTCCTGCACCAAAACTCCTTCGATGAAATCGATACCTATACCTCGCTGACCAAGCAGCTCCGCATGCTGTCCCTGGTCATGCAGTTCTATTTCCTGGGCAGCAAGGCTTTGAGCGATGGCGCCCCTTTCCGTGAACTTATTGAGATACCGGTTCTGGACGAGATCGCTCGACTGAAGAGCGTGCCGGAGGATCGAATCGTCAGCCATGCCGATAGGCTGGAACTTGAACTAACCGAACAAATTAATTCAATCATTCCGCAGGGGGTCCATTGAAATGGCCAAAGAATACAGGACAATTGAAGAAGTTGCCGG
>JAAYNF010000044.1 GCA_012520975.1 Clostridiaceae bacterium
ATCTTCGTTTGCCATCGAGTTTTCATGTCGAAAAAAGAACGGCTCTGAAAACCGCCCTCGGCGACAACCATGTGGCCTTACTGGCTGCCGGCCGTCCGCCCCACCGAACAGCCGATGCCAATTATCCGTTCTTTGCCAACCGCAATTTCTTTTATCTGACCGGTGTCGAACAGGAATCGGCATTGCTGTTGTTGTCACGCCGCAACGGCCAAGATCGGGATATTCTTTTTATTCCGCCGGCCGACCCGTTGATTGAACGCTGGCAAGGCAAGCGCCTGACCATAGCCGAGGCCACAGCTGGCTCCGGCCTTCAGGAAATTGGATTTACTTCGTCCCTTGACGGTATTCTGTCCGACCTTTTAGACGGAATGGAGGACCATCTGTTTGTGGACCGTCAGGCTTCGGATAAACAAAGTGCGGATGTGCTGGAGTTGCTGGCACGTCTTTTGCCGGGTGTTGATGCCAAGGATTTGACCCCTGATCTGACTCGGCTGCGCATGATCAAATCTCCTGCCGAAATCGAAATGATGCGTCACGCCATTCAGCTGACCGGTCGAGGGATAGAAGCCGTCATGGCCATGTTGCGGCCCGGACGAATGGAATATGAACTGTGGAGCGCGTTTCAAAACCAATTGGCGATGGAGGGCTGCTTGGAACCGGCTTTTCCCTCCATCATCGCCGCCGGTGAAAATGCGCTGTGTCTGCATTACATGAATCCCCGCAGCCGGGTTGTTGACGGGGATCTGGTGCAGATCGATGTGGGCGCCATTGTTGGCGGCCTTTGTGCGGATATCTCGCGGGCCTATCCGGCCAACGGCAAGTTTTCCGAAAGGCAACGGGCTATTTACAAGCTGGTTCGCGCCTGCCAGGAAACGGCTTTCGCCGCGATCAAGCCGGGGATCAAGCTGGGCGATATCAATGAACGTTGCAAAGAAACCGCGCGCCTGGGGCTTGTTGACTTGGGGCTCCTTGCCGAAGATGGCAATGTCGGAGATTACTACTGGCATAATGTTTCCCATCATCTGGGTATGGACGTGCATGATGTGGCCGACCGGGACGCGCCCTTGCAATCGGGCATGGTGCTGACGGTTGAGCCGGGTGTTTATGTTCCGGAATGGAAGATCGGGCTAAGGATTGAGGACGATGTCCTCGTGACCGAAGAGAGTTGCGCAATCCTTTCTCAGGATATTATCCGTGAGCCGGAGGAGATCGAAGCGGCTTTACAAAATATGTCCCGATCGTTATAATAAAGATCGTTCAAGAGGGGAGCTGACAGCAAGTCGGCTGAGAGGGCGCCTACCGGTGCCGACCCTATAACCTGAACCGGATAATGCCGGCGTAGGGACGATATGAAGCTTGTTGTGAGCTTTCCGGTGGTCCTTGCCGACTGCCGGGAAGCTTTTTACATACCCGACCAAAAAGTTTCCCGGAAACAAAAACTTTTGGAGGGAACTATTGTGACTAAGACCAATTCGTCGCGTATATCTACACGAAATCCGTTTGAGACCATCCTGGCGACCGCCAGCGGCGGCATGGCGGTTGCGTTATCTACGATTCTTTCCTTGTATACGCTCTACCGTATGCCTCAGGGTGGATCAATCACCCCGGCTTCCATGTTGCCGATTGTGTTTTACGCCATTGCTTTCGGCCCGTTTTGGGGCACGATGGCGGGGATTGTCCATGGTCTGCTGCAGTTTGTTTTGGCGCCTTTTACCGCGCACTGGGCTTCGATTGTGCTGGACTATCCGTTGGCTTTCGGCTGTCTTGGCGTGGCCGGCCTGTTTGCCGCCAGCAGCGATCTGCGCACCGGACAGAAAAACATATTCCGTCGTTTAAGCCTGATCAGCCTGCCTCGCTTAATTGCCGCCATCTGGGTCGCCATGGGCGGGCGTACCGTCTGTCATCTGTTGTCCGGTGTTGTTTTCTACCGTTCCAATATTTTGGAAGCCGGCATGAATCCCTGGGTTTATTCCCTTGTCTATAATGGCACATATATGTTGCCGGAAGCCATTATCACCACGGTCCTGCTGGTTCCTCTCGCTGTTTTGTTCCGCTCTCGCCGGACATAGCCCGATCATTCTTGACAGCAAGGGCCTTTTCTACATAGAATATCTTGAAAGGTTTACAAAAAGGCCGATGCGGCGAGGAGCCGGCAGTTGTGTTATCATGAGTGGAAGATTGCCGGCTCGGATGCTTAATGTATCCATCGAAGCTGTCCTGCCGATTCGACGCCGGGACAGATCCTTGATTTCGGGAGGAAAGGTGATGGCCATGATTTTTGAACAAGAATCCCGTACGTTCAGCGAGTATCTGCTGGTACCCAATCTGACCCCCCGGGACTGTACGCCGGATGCCGTTGATCTGTCAACCGCAATTGTTCGCTATCGCAAGGGCTCTGCCGAAAGTCGTCTGCGCATCAACGTTCCGGTGGTCTCGGCGATCATGCAATCGGTTTCGGATGCCGGGATGGCCATTGCGCTGGCTCGCTGCGGCGGACTGTCTTTCATTTACGGCTCGCAACCCATCGCCGGTCAGGCGGAGATGGTGCTCAAAGCCAAAAAATACAAGGCCGGTTTTGTGGTCAGTGATTCCAACGTAGCCCCGGACGCGACATTGGCCGATATTTTGGCGATTAAACAAAAAACCGGTCATTCAACGATCGCCGTGACCGACGATGGCACCGCCGGGGGTAAGCTGGTCGGTCTGGTGACCAGCCGTGATTACCGGATCAGTCGTGTTCCGACCGCCACCCGGGTTCGAGAATTCATGACGCCCTTCGACCATCTGGTTTATGCTCGTGAAGGCATCACGCTCAGCGAAGCCAATGATATCATCTGGGATAATAAAATCAATCAGCTGCCCATCATCAATGAGAACGGGCAGTTGGTCGCCTTGGTTTTCCGCAAGGATTACGATGAACACAAAGAGAACCCCATGGAATTGCTTGATCGCGATAAACGGCTTATCGTTGGTGCCGGAATCAACACCCGTGATTACCAAGAACGCGTGCCGGCTCTGCTGGCCGCCGGTGCGGATATTCTGTGCATCGACTCTTCGGACGGTTTCAGCGAATGGCAATACGACACGCTGCAATGGATCCGCCGGCAATATGGCGATCGGGTTCTGGTCGGAGCCGGCAATGTCGTCGATGGGGAAGGCTTTCGCTACTTGGCCGACGCGGGGGCCGATTTTGTTAAGGTTGGCATCGGCGGCGGCTCGATCTGCATCACCCGTGAGCAAAAGGGTATCGGTTGCGGCCAAGCATCGGCGGTTCAGGCTGTGGCCGCGGCCCGGGACGAGTATTTTCTGGAAACCGGTGTGTATGTGCCGATTTGTTCGGATGGCGGCATTGTTCATGATTACCATATGACACTGGCTCTGGCAATGGGGGCCGACTTCATTATGCTGGGTCGCTATTTTGCCCGATTTGACGAAAGTCCGACCCGCAAACTTTTGGTCAACGGGGTATATGTTAAAGAGTACTGGGGCGAAGGATCCAACCGTGCTCGCAACTGGCAGCGCTACGACTCCGGCAGCGAGGGCGGACAGATGGCTTTTGAGGAAGGTGTCGATTCTTATGTTCCTTACGCCGGTAAATTGAAGGATAACCTCGACATATCGATGGCCAAAATCCGATCGACCATGTGCGCCTGCGGCGCCAGAACCATTCCGGAACTGCAGGAAAAAGCCCGCCTTGTTGTGGTCTCGGCGACCAGCATTGTCGAGGGCGGCGCCCACGACGTGATCCAAAAAGAAAGTGAGCGCCGGAGCTGATCCGGTGTGGTTGTATCGACCGGTTTGCCAAAACCGAAAGGAGAAAAGAAGATGGCCGCAAAGGTTTACGAAATGACCTATGAAGGGGTAAAAAAACTGCAGGATGAGTTGGAACGCCGCAAAACAGAGGTTGCTGCCGATATCGCCGAACGATTGAAGGAAGCACGCAGCCTCGGAGATTTGGCGGAAAATTCCGAATATGATGATGCCAAAAACGCCCAAGCCGAAAATGAGCGCCGCATCATGGAAATCGAAAGCATCTTGAAAAATGCCCAAGTGATTGACGAGGACAATATCAGCAAGACCAAGGTTACCCTCGGCGCCCTGGTTAAAATCCGTGATGAGGAAACCCTCGAAGAGCAAGAGTATGTTCTGGTCGGCAACAAAGAAGAGGATATCTTCAACAATCGGATTTCCAGCGAATCCCCGGTGGGTGCCGCCATCATCGGCAGGAAAAAAGGAGAGATTGTTGATGTCCGCGCGCCGGCGGGTATTTTGCGCTACAAAATCCTCAAGATTTCCAAGCCGAACTGAGCTGAGAGGGGACGGGACATGATGGAAGTTAAGGGCCGGCCTGATCCGGTCTGCCCTGCCGAAACCGATGAACAACCGGCTGAGCAGGAAATCAATGAGCAGATGCGCATTCGGCTGACCAAACTGGAGGGCTTGGTCGGCCAAGGCGAGGATCCCTTTGAACAGGTTGAATTTCCGGTGACCTGCTACAGTTGCGACATCCTGAATGATTTTGCCGCTCTGGAAGGGCAGCCGGTGGCGGTTGCCGGCCGACTGATGAGCAAACGAGGCATGGGCAAAGTCAGTTTTTGTGACCTTCAGGATCAATGTGGCAGAATCCAGCTTTTTACCAAAATCGACGCCCTCGGCGCAGACCGTTATGCCGAGTGGCAGCGACTGGATATCGGCGATCTGGTTGGGATTAAAGGCACGGTTTTTCGGACTCAGCGAGGGGAAATTTCCGTAAAAACCAGCGGTTATGTTCTGCTGGCCAAGGCTTTGCGTCCGTTGCCGGAAAAATATCACGGGCTCAGAGACACCGAGACCCGTTATCGTCAGCGTTATCTGGATCTGATCATGAATCCGGACGTCAAAGATACTTTTGAAAAACGAAGCTTGATTATTCGCACCCTCCGCCAGGAGCTGGATGCCAGTGGTTTTATCGAGGTGGAAACACCGATCCTGCATCAAATTCCCGGTGGTGCCGCCGCCCGGCCTTTTGTCACACATCACAATGCGCTGGACATGGATCTTTTTCTCCGCATTGCTCCCGAGTTGTACCTCAAACAATTGATTGTCGGCGGCTTTGAACGGGTTTATGAGATCGGCCGGCAATTCCGAAACGAGGGACTTTCCATCAAGCACAATCCGGAATTCACCTTGCTGGAGCTGTACCAAGCTTATACCGATTACAAAGGCATGATGATCTTGACCGAGCAACTGATCGCTCGCACGGCCCTAGAGGTTCAGGGCACGACCCAAATTGAATATCAGGGCAAAGAGATCGATCTGACGCCGCCGTTCCGTCGTTTGTCGATGACCGAGGCCATTTTGCAATATACCGGCATCGATTTTGATCAAGTCCAAACAGATGAGGCAGCCGGTGAACTGGCTCGGGCCAGAGAGCTGGAAGATTATCGGCCGGTCATGAAGCGGGGCGACGTCATGAATCTCTTTTTTGAGACCTATTGCGAGAAAAACCTGCTGCAGCCAACATTCATCCATGATTATCCGATCGAAGTGTCCCCTTTGACCAAGAAAAAACCCGATCGGCCGGATTTGACCGAGCGGTTTGAATTGTTTATCGATGGCCGCGAATACGCCAATGCTTATTCCGAACTCAATGACCCGCTTGATCAGCGGGAGCGCTTCGCCGCCCAGTTGGAAAAACGCTTGGCCGGCGATGATGAAGCCAATCTGTTGGATGAAGACTTCTGTGTGGCTTTGGAGTACGGCATGCCGCCGACCGGAGGCATGGGCATGGGCATTGATCGGCTGGTTATGTTGTTGACCGATTCAGCGTCCATTCGAGATGTTTTGCTGTTCCCGACGATGAAACCGCTGCGGCCATCATGATGATTGTCGGGAGGTATGGATTTGCTTTCACGTGAAGAGTGCTTGGCCATTCTCGAATTATCCCCGGATGCGGATCAGTATAAGATTGAAAATCGCTATACCATGTTGGTCAAGCGCTACCGCGGTCTGACCGATTCCGTCAGTCGGGAAAAAATGGAAAAAATCTCGCTGGCCTACAATATTCTCACCGGTCGTTATGTTGAACCAGAGCCCCAAGACCCGCGTCTTGAGACCATGGTTTTCGGCAAAAGCCGCCGCCAATGGCGCAATATCTGGCATTATAGCCGCATACCGTTCCTGTTGGGCTTGGTCGGCGCGATCATTCTCGGCTACTTTCTTTATACGATAATCACCAACAAGCCGCCGGATTTTCAGATCGCTTTTGTCGGGAATTTCGGTCGTTACGGTAATGTGGAAAAAAATGTCGAGGACTATATTATTGAGATGTTTCCCGATTTTGAATCGGTCGAGGTGCTCACTTTGCCGATGGATCTTAGCTCGATTGACGATCCGCAAACCGCCGAGACCGAGGATACGATCCCGACTGCTGACGGTAATTTATATAATTATATGATGAAGATGCTGACCATGATCGCGGGTGATTCCTATGAGATCTTTGTCTGCGATCGGCTGGTTTTTGACCGATATGCCCGGGAAGGAGCCTTTGACGACATCACCGAATTATATGCTTCCTGGCGATCGGAACTGCCGGATCAAGTCAAGCCGCTGCGCCGTCGAATTGATGTCGAGAACGATGAAAGACCGATTGCTATCGATCCGGCCGACAACTTCGACTTGAGCCTGCCGATCTTGGGGTTGGATGTCACTGCGCTGAACCTGACCCCGGGGCTGGGCATCTACGGCGATACCCAGATTCTGACGATCGGCATTCGCGCCAGCGCCCGGGAAGAGGCCGTGCAATTTTTGAAAAACTGGATGCTTGATTCCGCCCGTATGCACGAGCGACAGGCCGAACATGAGACCGCCATGGCCGCCGAAAGCGCTGATTAAGGCCGGTCCAATCTGACCCAATCGTACAATTGATCCGCTTCCCCTGCCGTCAACTCACGACAGGCTCCGGGGGGCAGCTGATGATCCAGAACAAGAGGCCCGATCGACTGTCTGTGCAGCGTCTTGACCTCGCGTCCTGTCGCCAGAATCATGCGTTTGACTTGGTGGAATTTCCCCTCATGGATGGTTAGCAAAACCTGATTTTCCCCTTGGATTTCCAATTCGGCCGGACGACAGATCGTTCCGTCCGCCAATCGAATACCCTTCTGGAAATGCTCGATATCCGCCGACATAAAAGGGGGCCCTGCGAAGGTGATCCGATAGGTTTTGCCGACCTGCCACCGCGGGCTGGTCAGCCGGTGCCCCAACGTACCGTCATTGGTCAGCAACAGCAAGCCGGTGGTGTCAAGATCCAGCCGACCCACCGGAAAAAGCCTCGCCGCTTGATAGCGGTCGGGGATTAATTCGGCAATCGTTGGTTGCCGTGGATCATCCATGGCGGTGATCACGCTGGTTGGTTTGTGCAGCATGATGTGAATCCGGCTTTTCAGCCGGACCGGTATATCATTTAAGCTGACCGCCGAGCGTTGTTTTTCATCAAGTCGCGTTTGCGGTTCGCGACATACTTCGCCATCCAGCTTGACTTGGCCTTTGCGAATCATGGCCTTGACTTCTGTGCGCGTACCCAGGCCGGCATTGGCTAAAAATCGATCCAAGCGCATATTGATCTACCTCTTGACAGCATTATAGAACTTAAAAGCTCGTTTGTCAGTCGGTCGTCGGGCGTGGTACAATAATTTCGCGTGGATCGATGAGGAGATGTGGTCATGTGGCCGTGAGATTGATCAACATAGAACATGGCTATCCCAAGGTGGAAGAGGCCATCAAGAAATTAAAATTTGAGCTGTCCACCTTGCGCCGGACCAAGGTCAGGACGGTCAAGGTCATTCATGGTTACGGCTCCAGCGGTACCGGCGGCAGCATCCGTCAAGCGACCCGTCGATATTTAAGCGAACAGCAGCAGTCCGGCAGGATCAAGGCCTTTTGCGCCGGCGAAAGTTTCGGCCCCTTTGAAGCGACCGGTCGTAAAATGCTGGAACTGGATCCCGGTCTGCGCAAAGACCCTGATTGGGATCGACAAAATGATGGCATTACCATCGTTCTGCTTCGTTAATGATCGAAAAGCAAAATGCCGACATCTAAAATGTCGGCTGTGGTACAATGGATTTTGTCGATTACACCAGCAATTGAAGGAGAACCGTTGACATGTCCGTCAATCCGACCGGAGAACAGCCCGCCGCCGCACCGCAGTCTTTCGCGGCGGCTTTTCTTCAGTTTGAGCAAGATTGCCAAAGTTGTCGTAACTGTCCGCTGGGGGAAACACGCCGTCAGGCCGTTGTTTGGCGCGGTGCGAGGCAGGCTCGCCTGATGTTGATCGGTGAGGGTCCGGGAGCCGAAGAAGACCAGCGCGGACTGCCCTTTGTTGGCGCGGCCGGCCGTTTGCTCGACCTCTTGCTGACCGCAAACGGGCTGTTGCCCGATACCTTTCATATCTGCAATATCGTCAAATGCCGTCCTCCCGGAAATCGCGTTCCGACCCCGGAGGAGGCCAAGGCCTGCAAGCCGCTCCTGGCCCGCCAGTTTCTTCTGGTTCGGCCGAAAGTAATTGTTCTTTTAGGAGCCACGGCTTACAAATATTTCACCGGCAACAACGATGCGATCAGCAAGGTGCGCGGAAAGTGGATTGAGCGGCGCGGGTCGCTGATTATGCCAACCTTCCACCCCGCCTATATTTTGCGGAACAATAACGAGCGCATCCGGCTTTGGGAAGACATCACCCAAGTTCGGTGTAAAATGGAAGAACTGGGCTATTTAAGTCCGCTTGTTTATCAGCCGGAAATGCCGTCGGGTCGTTCCTGAGAAAGAGTGGAAGCAACATGTATTTGGAGAACAATCGCCGTCGTAGACCGGCCGTCGGGCCGATCATCAGCTGGATTTTGGTTGTCCTTTGGATGGCCGTCATCTTCTTTTTATCCGCACAGGACGGCACGCAATCCGGAAGTTTGAGCGGCAGCATCGCCGCAGTCCTTTATCCGCTTCTATCGGGCCGACAGGATCCGGAAGGACAGTTGGCTTTTGAGAGCGTTCTGCGGACCTTGGCTCATGGTGGCATTTACTTTATATTGGCTTTGCTGGTCTGCCTGGCTCTTGTCAAGAGTCGGGTGCGCGACATCGGCAGTATGGTTGTTACTTTTCTGATTTGTGCCGTCTATGCCGCATCGGATGAAATCCATCAGGCATATGTTCCGGGGCGGGCCAGCGAATGGGTAGATTTTTTGGTTGACATGGCAGGTGTAATCATCGGAATTGTTTTGTTCCATGTGATCAGTGCTCTGCGCTATCTTAACCGCCAACGCAAGGCAGCGAATACGTCGGAATATCTGAAGATTTGAGATTCGGCCGGGAATTGATGACTCCTTGGCTGTCGTCGCGAAACATCATGGTGGCTGCACCCACTATCAATTTGTCCTTCGGCTGTGGAAAGGGGGATCGTATCCGATGACCACAACTCAAATGGCATATTTTTTAGCGTTGGTGGAAAAGCTCAGTTTTACGGCTGTTGCGGAACTTTTTTATGTCACACAACCCACCTTGTCCCGACAGATTATGAATCTGGAAGCCGAGCTGGAAACGCAGCTCTTTGTCCGCAAAAGCAATACCGTGACGGTCACCGCTGCCGGAATGGCACTGTACGACGGTTTAAAACCTCTTTATAGGCAATTAACCCGGCTGATCGACTCGGTAAAGAGATACGAGGAGTTGCAGCGACAAACCTTTACCATTGGCATTGCAGAAGAATTGCTACTTGATGATCCCGTCCAGCTTGCTATCGGTATGTTCAGTGGAAAGCACCCGGAAGTCAATGTCAGCATTATTCGCACTTCCTATGCCAAACTGCAGCGTGGTTTGCTGGATGGGACCATCAGCGTGGCCAATACGATCACCAGTAGCTTTGATATGGAAGGCGGAAAGTTTGAGTTTCTCAAAATAGCGCTTGAGGGAATTTATTTGGCCTGTCCCAAAGAACTGGGTGCTGCCTTGCCAAATCCGATCCCGCTGGAGCAATTCATTGAAGTACTGCGTCGCAACAAGCTGCTGCTGGGTGCAGTTGATGATTTTGGCGAGCGCGAGACCGTTCCTCTGGCTGTGTTCTACGAAGCCTTCGGCCTTCTTGATTTTGCGCCGGACATTCAGATCTACGGCTCTCCGCTGTCCATTCAGTCGCAGGTTGCCGCGGGGCTGGGCATTTCTCTTTCTAATGCGTCCCACCTTTTTGCAATCGACCCTAAAACATCATTGCTCAAAATTGATGTTCCGCCCAAACGCGGCACCAGTTATGAAAAAGGATTGGTATTTGCCGCGGAAAATCAATCTTCTCTCCTCCGGAACTTTCTTGAACTGGTGCAGGAAAATATGGACAAAACGGCCTCTTGAGGTCCTTTTTTGTCCTTTCCCTTCAAAGCACAGCGTTTTCACAACAAAAATGCAGGAGGCGTTATGAATCAGCTGGGTATTTTATGTTTTACATCCGTTGCCCGAACCCGAAGTTTTTCCGCAACAGCTCGTGAGCTTCGGATCTCTCAGCAAGCGGTGAGCAAGCACATTCGAACTTTGGAAGAAAAATTGGGTTTTCCTTTGTTTCTCCGTAGTTATCAGACCGTTCACCTGACCAAAGGCGGAGAACGGATGCTGGTTTATTTTGAGCAACAAGAACAGCTTTTGAATGAGGTTCAGGAGCATTTCCGTTCCAATCGGAATCCCTCGCTCCTTCGCATTGCCTGGTCTCAATGGCTTGGTGCGCCGGCTTGGTTTCGGCAGATCATTGTGGATTTCGGAACGGCACATCCTTCCGTCCGTCTTGCAATTTACGACCTAAACGCAGAGGAAATAAGCACCGCATTGCAAAATGAAGAGGTTGATATTCTTCTTACCACGCAGTATGCCGCCGATTACCTCCCTGTTCTCTGGAACAGGACCCCGATAGGAAGAGAGCCGATTTTTCTACTTGGAAGCAAGTATGTCGATTACGATTTTGACGACTGCTCTCCATTTCCGTTTTTTGCCACCTATGCGGGAGAATTCAGCGAGCAGGGCGTGCTGGATCGGGTCCAAAAGGAGTGTGAACGTTTCAATATTAATCCTAAAAGTATCGAGATCTGTCCCAACATGGGTTCCGTTTGTCTGAATGTCCTGTCCCGATGCGGCCTTGCATTGGGTCTTCGTATCCCGCCCCTTGTCCACTCCAATGAATTTATCCTTCATCCCACCGGCCGGTATGCCTCGGTGGTCCTTTGCCGTCCTCTCCATCAGAAACGAGAAGATGCCGTCCTTTTTGAGCAATTCCTTTTCAATCGATTGGAGGTGGCACAATGACATTCCCACAGATCGATTGTTTCCTGGCTGTGCTTAAACACGGCAGCATTGCCGGTGCTGCCAGAACGCTTTTTCTTTCGCCTCAGGTTGTAAGTCAGCACATTGCCCGGCTGGAAAAAGAATTGTCGGTTCGTTTGTTTTCCCGCAGCAGAACAGGTATGGAGCTCACGGCTCAAGGCCAAGACTTTTACGAATTTGTCGTCCGTTGGATCGGGTTGCACAACCGCACATTAAAATCGATTCACGAGGTCTACGACAGCCTTCCTCGGTGTTTCAACATCGGCGTGTCGGAATATATCGATTCTGTCGGTGCCATCAGCGGCGGTATTGTTGACTTTTCCCACAAGCGCGACGCTACCGACATCCGGTGTACGCAGAAAGACAATCAAGGTCTGCTGGTCGATATTTTTTCGGGCAAGCTGGATACGGCTTTGGTGTGCGGCGATCAAATCGCCCCCTATGCCGACTTGAGCATCGAGCCGGTTGCCAAGGAAGATCTTCGTCTCTACATTTCCGGGGTCACGGATCTTCCCGATGATCTGCAGTTGGATTCCCCTGAGCTTCAGGCGGTTTTCCGTTCCCTTCCCCATGTCAATACGCCTTATGGACAATGGAGCGCACAGGGCTGGGCCGAAATTTCCAGAAGAGTGAATACCTTCCTAGGCATTTCCCCTTACTCCTACTACTCCGTTCCGAATTTCCGTTCGGTCCTTGCCTGTATCCGCACGATCCCCTGTACTATTGTTTGCGATGCACGTTTTGGCTATCTGCGTGAGGAAGATGGCATTTACAACATTCCTCTGGATGCAGACTTCGATCTTTGTTGCATCTGGCTGAAGACCAACGAAAATCCATTGGTTCAGGAATTCATTGAGCACATGAAATGGTACTATAGCTAGTGCCATGGCCCTTTGCAGTTCTTGGCGTCAAGCTGCGAAAAAACTTTAGGTAACGCAGGTGACAAAAAATCTAAGGCTTGTCATTTATACTGAAAGTACATTAGTTCATAACTTTAAGTGAAAGAATGTTGCTTTTGCTTAAACAAAAAGAAATTATAGGGGAGGGACCTGTTAATGATGAATGAGAAGGTCAACAAGGCTTTTAATGAGCAGATGAATCGGGAGTTCTACTCGGCGTATTTGTACCTCGGCATGTCGGAGTGGTTAAGTCGCAATGCCTGGACAAACAGTGCGTCTTGGATGGTGGAACAATATCGTGAGGAAATTGCTCATGCCGAAGGCCTTATGCGGTGGATTCAAAGATGCGATGGAGAAGTTGAGTTTTATGCCATAGGCGCTGTGCATACAAACTATGACTCGCTCTTGGATGTATTCGAAAAAGCACTGGCGCACGAACAATTTGTTACTAAAAGCATACATGGGCTCGTCAAGTTAACGCAAGAGAATGAAGACAGAGCCAGCGAACTTTTCCTAGACTGGTATGTGATGGAGCAGGTCGAGGAAGAAGAAGTGGCGCGGGAAAATATTGACAACATTAAACTTGCCGGCGACGACAGGAAGGCCCTCATTGATTTCGATAAATCCATGGCCGGCCGTACCTTTACTCCTCCCGCCATTCCTTATTTGGAGTAAAAACAATTCGTCGGCTAGCGACACCAACACACTGCCCAAAGGAGCTCTTTGTAAGGGCTCCTTTTTTCATGCTAAAAAAAACAACCGCCGATACGGGAAATCATATCGACGGCTGCATGCATCGTGGCTGCCGGACTAGGATTTGAACCCAGACAGACTGATCCAGAGTCAGTAGTGCTACCCTTACACAATCCGGCATCAATATGTTCGCTGCAAGGTTTGATCAGCAGATGGAAATATATCATAAAGCCAAGCCCTTTGCAAGCGCACAGCCGTATTCCGCTTGAGTGCCGTTCTGTTTTCTTCTTACTTACAAATTGAGGGTAGTTCAATTTTCGCAGCGCCGGTGAGCCAGATGCGGTCCTCAATGTCCACGTTCCAGAATGTTATCTCGATCAGGAATCTGTCTTCCTGCACATATTTGTCGGTGATGCGAGCCTTGGTCCGGGCCAGATCGGTGGTCAGACCGTGGATGGGAATCGTCGAGGTCTCCATGCCGGGAACCTTGCGGGCGACATTGCGAAACGTGGGGGCGGCCGGAACCGGCTTGCCCAGTGCCGTATGAACGTCAGGTGTCATGATGGACCACTCGCAGCTGCGGACGAAGCCATGGTAGCCCACATAATTCATGATGTGACCCAGTGCGATGTCACGGCCCATAAAATTAATCAGAGCTGAACGCTCATTGGCGGTCTTATGGATATCGGTGGTACTGATTCCGCCGGCGCTTTCTTCCGGTTTCTCATCGGGGGGAGCCAGAAAGAAGGGTTTGATTCCGTCGGGAGCTTCAGGCACATCATAAGAGGGATTGCCGGTGGTGTAGATGCCGGTGGCCTCGTCCCGGATCATTTTGGCGAACAGCTCGTCGTTGACAAACTCTTTTTTCAGCTTACGACAGCCGCCCACGCCTTGACCATAGGGTTTGGTGGGGCAAACGCCGGCAAAGACAGGCCCGAACATGCCATCGGGGATTTCGGTGCCGACCACGACGTTCTCCCAATACAGGGGTTCATCTCCCCGGAGAATTTCGTTCTTGGCGATCTCCCGGAAGAGGGCATAATCCTCATCGGTATAAGGACGGAAAGGGCGGGAAAACCAATCAGGATCTTCCCACATATCGCCGAAACCGAACTCGGCCCTGGGCTTAGGAAGCCGATCGTTTTTGTAGACTTTCAGGCTCTCCATTGTAGTATAGCAAACCTTGTTGACCACCTCTCCCTTTTGGTTATAGACAGTGCCGAAGTCCTGTTGATGGAGGTGACGGTAGATTGAGCCGCCGGAGGGGGTGAGATCGGTAATGATGCTCTTGTCCCGGATCATATACAGGGTATCGCCGGGATAGACCGGCCGCATACTCTCCACGCGGTGATAAATCTGGGAAACCAGCAGCGTATCCCGGGCTTCCGGCGGGGTCGGCATGGTAAAAACGTCATCGCAGGAGGACAAGCCGATCATGGCAAAGATGTCTTCATAGCCGTGTGCTTTGGCCACTTTGCTGTCCAGCATCAGAGCATACTCGGGAGCATACTTCTCGGTGCAGTACCGCATAAAATCACCGGAGGGTGTAAGGGTGGCGCCCAGCTTAACCGGAGGAATCTTTCCGGAAACGATGTCCGCGCCGGTGACCTCAGTGCTGTTGATTTCGGAGATCATGGAAAAGTATTTCGCCATGGCCTCTTTAGCGGCGTCGTGGTACACGCCCGGATACTGGATGATAAAATCATCGGGGTTGTAATATCTTCCCATGGGATAGCTCCTTTTTATTAAGTAGGTGTCTGCCACGCTGTTGTAATTTTATTCTGTTTGTTAGGAGGGTTAAAGTCCAATTGATAAACCGTATCTGCGCATTCCAAATCCGAATTTGCAGATACGGTTTATCAATTGGACAAATTGCAGCAAAGGTTTCATGATTAAAGTGGCACCCGTTCGTAATGCTGCAAGCTGTGAGCGCATTTACCGTTTAATATCCAGAGGAGAACCTGTCCATGGAAAAAGAGGGCAAAGCTCCAAAACCCGCATTGATTCGATTCGATAACGGTATATTCAACACGATGAAGTGGATTTCGTATATTTCTGCAGCGTGCCTGCTGGTGATCACACTGTTGTCTACTGCAGATGTAATGACATCCAAGCTTTTTAGCCGTAGCATTACCAATGCTACGGATATCGTCACATATCTGAATATCCCCGTGGTATTTCTTACTGCTGCATACGTGCAGCTGGAACGTGGGCATACCCATATCGATTTGATTTACAAGCATTTTCCCATGTGGGGACAAAAGATCATACATACTGTTGGCAATATTCTAGGCGTTGGACTTTCGGCTTTTATCGGTTATCGTGCCGTGCTGTCCACGATTCAGAAGTTTCAGATTGTGGAAAAAAGTTCTTCTTCCGCATCTGCCTTTATCGTCTGGCCTTTTGCGGCCTTGATTGCCTTGGGCTTTCTGCTGATGGCGGTGGCGTTCCTGTGGAGCCTGGTGCGTGAGTTTGTGCTGCCGCCTCGCGCGAAGTTTGATCCTGTGGCCGCCTCTGATGACATATTCGGAGAGGAGGGGAAAGCATGACGCCTGATATGGTCACCGGTCTTCTGGTTTTTGCCGGGATGATCATCATGGTTTTGCTGGGCGTTCCCATCTTTTTGTCGATGCTGGCCGGCTCTTTTGTGGGCTTCATTGCCATCGGCGGCATCAAGATGATGATCGTTCAGTTTACCACCGCGCCATTTTCCCTGGGTGCAAACTATACATATGCGGTCCTGCCCCTGTTCATGCTGGTTGGCTCGCTGGCCAGTGTAACGGGAATAGCACAGGGTGCCTTTGATGCCATGCACAAGTGGCTGGGACGTATCCGTGGCGGTATGCTGTACACTGTGGTGGGTGCCAACGCCCTGTTCGGTGCCTGCTCCGGCATCTCTGTGGCCGGAAATGTGGTATTCAGCCGATTGGCTGTTCCGGAGCTGGAGCGTCAGGGCTACGATCGCAGCCTGTCCTACGGTACGGTGACCGGAGCCGGTGTTCTGTCCTCCTTGATTCCTCCCAGCATTCCCATCATCATATGGTGCTTGGTCACAAATATGTCCATCGGCAATACGTTGATGTATGGTCTCAGCGCCGGATTGATGATGGTGGTCCTGCTGTGCCTGTTTATCTTTTTTTATACTCTGGTTCGACCCGGCAAGGTGCCCGGCACAAAGAATATGCCCAAGGTTTCCTTTATGGATAAGGTCAAGTCACTGCGGTATGTGATTCCCATCCTGCTGGTGTTCGCCCTTATTATCGGCGGTGCCGTTTGGGGTTGGTTCCCCGCTACCGTGGGCGGTGCCGTCGCCGTTTTCGCGCTGCTGATTTATGCCATCATCAAACGAGTTCCCGCAAAACAGATCGGACATTGCATCTGGGATGCCGCCGTCATGAACGCAGGTATGTTTCCGATTATCATGGCCGGCACCATCTTCAGTCGCTTCATTTCTCTGACCGGTCTGGCTGACGGCATGGCCGACCTCATCGCAGGTCTTGATCTGCATCCCATGCTGGTGTTCACACTGGTCATCATTTTCTACATCATTTGCGGCTGTGTGATGGATATTCCTTCCATTATCATCATTACGGTTCCCGTATTCTTTCCCCTGCTCACAGGAATGGGCTTTAACCCGTATGTCCTGTGCGTTGCGCTGGTGTTTATGTGCGATGTGGCCGGCATGACTCCTCCCATCGGCATGAATGTATTTGCCGTGGCCAACGCCCTGAGAGTTCCTCCCATGGATATCTTCAGGGGCTGTGTACCATTTTTCATTCTGGACGTCATCTGTGTGTACATTATGGCGATTTTCCCCCAAA
This sequence comes from Clostridiaceae bacterium, assembly GCA_012520975.1. Taxonomy (GTDB): domain Bacteria; phylum Bacillota; class Clostridia; order Saccharofermentanales; family UBA5734; genus UBA8949. Next base: position 16,739 of record JAAYNF010000044.1, read on the forward strand.
TCGTGGAATTCCTGCCCAAATTGATGGGGGTAGGTTCGTAAAATTCAAATTTTTAAGGAGGATGCAAATATGAGAAAAATCCTTGCAATACTTTTGGCGCTGCTGATGGTTTTTGCCGTGGCTGCCTGTGGCAATGGCTCCGGAAGTGACCCTTCTGTTCCCGGCAAGCCCAGCACCACTGCTCCCAAAAGCTCCGAAACAGAAAGCCCCGGCCCCGGCACCGAAGGCCCCGCCTACGACACCGTTAAGCTGATGTTTGCCACCACTTACAATGAGCTTGAAACCAGCGGCAAGATCATTGTCTTCTTCACGAACTACATCACTGAGAAGTCCGGCGGTGCCGTCACCTTTGACATCAAGTGGGGAGGCACGGTGGCCGGAACCGGTGAAGAGCTGAGCTTCCTGCAGGCCGGCGCCTTTGACATGAGCGTTCTCGGCCAATCTCAGTACAGCGCGGTGTTTCCTCTGCTGAACTTTCCCGGCCAAACCGATGAGAGCCAGGAGAAATGCGTGAACTATTTCAGGCACATCGTGTATGAGAATGATGCGACGGCGTCCCTGATTCAGGCTCAGATCGAAGCTCAGGGCGTTAAGATGTTGGGCTTTATGGGCAACGGCGGCAACGCTTTTGCTGCCAAGAAAGAACTCTCCACCCTGGACGAATTGAACAAATATAAACTGGGCATCGGCATGAACCATTCTGCCTTTGAGCGTCTGGGCTTTTCTGTTCAGGCTTTGATGCCGTGGGATACTTATGACGGCCTGTCCAAGGGAGTGGTCGACGTGACATTTATGGCCCTGGCTCCTATGGTTGCCCTGAAATGGCATGAGGTGGCTCCCTATTTTGTCTCCGCCAATGTGTATTCTTCCGGCAACTACTTTACCATCAGTCTGGAGCGCTGGAACAGCTTCAGTGCTGATACGAAGGCTCTGTTTGAAGAAGCCATGGCCGCCGCGACCGACCACAGCCTGCAGCTGGTGGCCGAAGGGATGGCCGGCGCCGAGGCTGCTCTTACCGCTGCCGGCGGAAAGCTGATGAGCCTGAACGAGGCTGATACTCAGGCCCTCTTCGAAGTACTGTGGGATGCCGCTGTCGCCGACGGCCGTGCCTTGGCTAAGAGCGGCAATTGCGTGGAGGAAATGGAGACCATTCTGAATGCTTGCGCTGACTACCTCAAGCTCCCTTTGAATTAAAACACAAACCCTGCGAAAGCACGTAGGGCTGTCTCAAAACACGGTTTTGTGTGGCGAGACAGCCCTTTTTGGCTCATTTACCTCAAGATATATGTCGTAAGCAATTGCGACATCATTCGGTCATTGAAATCTACCGCGCCATTTTGCGAATACATCCGGCCGGTTCGTAATAATGCTCGTTACTCCTTGCGCACAGCACGCCTGCATTTCCTTTTCATCGTCTACCGTCCAAACATTGACGTCGATTCCTGCTTTTTGCAGGCAAGCTGCGCATTTTTCCCCGTCCGATGTTTGTAAAAAAGAGGCATGCGGGTGGTATGCGGTTGCTTGAAGCGCGAGGCAATAGTTTTTCGGGCAACAAATCCACGCATATGTCAACACGCCGATTTTGGCGTCGGCGTTTATTTTTTTGATTCGTCTGAGCGTGAAGTGATTGAACGAAGAGTACAAAACGCGCGATTCAAGCCCGTATTGCGACACGAGCCGTAGCACCTTTTCCTCAATGCCGGGATAAGGATTGGGACTGGTTTTCAGCTCGATATTTGTTAAAAATTGTGGTACGGTCCGGGCAAACCGCAAATATTCTTCCAAAGTAGGTACCGTATGATCTATATGTGTGCCGACACATATGTTTTGCAATTCTTTTGTTGTTACGGTTTCGATGTTGCGATCAATTCCCGCGGTGCGAAGCAGCGATTCGTCGTGGAGAATGACCGGCACTCCGTCTTGCGACAAGTGCACGTCGAGTTCAACGCCCTGTGCGCCCGCCTTCACTGCTTCGCGAAATGCTTCCATCGTGTTTTCGGGATATTTTGCGCTAAATCCCCTGTGCGCGTAACAAACCGGCATCATTCAGCTCCACCCTTTTCTAAATCGCCTTTGTAATCGGAGATACCGCCCAAATCGAAAATGACCCTGTATCCTAAATCCTGAAGGACTTTAGCGGCTGTGGCCGAGCGGCGTCCGCTCCGGCAATAAAGCAAGAGCGTGCTGTCCTGATCCGGTATGCTGTCCACAATATCATTGATCTGATCTACAGGGATATTGATGCTCTCCGGCACGTGGCCCGCTTCAAATTCCTCTACGGTTCTCACATCGATCAAATAGGTTTTTTCCGGCCTGATCTGCAGCAGCTGATGGGCCAGGCCAAAGCCGGCCAAATAAGTCTTGCTCTCACCCGAGAGTTTCTCCGAGGCAACAATAACTGCTTGTGGCGGAAAAGACTCCATGAGCTGATCAAAGGCCAAAGCCATGACATCTCCGACCTGAATATCTTGCGGACTGTCAAAGCGGGCAACCAAGGGCAGATGAAGGTTTTCTTTGGTTTCTTCGGTGGTTTTTACGATGACAAACAAATCGTTGCCAAGATGGATGGCTTCAAAAGGCAGCGTGGACGGACTTAAGGGCTTCCGGCAGCCGGGTAGGGCAAGACCCAAAACCATCGCGATAATTAACAGAAAACCGAAGACTTTTACTTTTTTCATACAGAGCCGCCTCCTCACCTGTGTCCACCTCCGCATTTGTAAAAGCATACCGGCGATGTTAGAATACACCTATCCTAATTTGTATCATATGATAAGGGAGGCCTGTTATGCAATATCAGAAATACCTCCGTTTGCTGGCAAAGGAATATCCGACGGCGCGTCTGGCGCGTGGCGAGATCATCCGTCTTGCCGCTCTGCGCGAGCTACCGAAAGGAACCGAGTATTTTTTCTCGGATCTGCACGGTGAGGCAGGCGCTTTTATTCATTTGCTGCGCAGCGCATCGGGCAATATCCGGACAAAAATCCGTGAACTCTACCAAAACACCTTGACCGAGGAGTCGCAAAACCGGCTGGCCAACCTGATCTACGACCCACCGCGCATTCTTCAGATCATGCGGAAAAGTGATCGTCTGACGCAGGAGTGGATTCGGATTACGATCACCCGCCTGACAAGTCTGTTGCAGTATATTTCGTCAAAATATCCGCAGGCGATCGTCCGCGAGCATATGCCGGCGGAATACGTTAATGTTCTCTATGAGCTGCTTTATTCGAGCGCGGAAGGGCAGAGCAAGCACGATTATGTCAATACAATCGTCCAGTTTGTGATCGACACCGATGCGAGCGAAGACTTCATTGCTGCGATTTGCGGAATGATACAAAGGATCTGCGTCAACAATTTGCACATTATCGGTGACATTTATGACCGCGGTCCTGGCCCGCACCGGATCATGGAAGAGCTGATTGATTTTGACCGGGTCGATATTCAATGGGGCAATCACGATGTGGTCTGGATGGGCGCCGCAAGCGGCAGCCTCGCCTGCATGGCGAATGTGCTGCGCGTCGGAATCAGCTACAATACTTTTGACTGCTTAGAGGAGGGTTATGGCATCAATTTACGCCAGCTCTCGACGTTCGCCGCCGAAGTTTACGGAGATGACCCATGTGAGCGTTTCATGCCGAAGCTGCTGGACGAAAATATCTATTCCTTTGTCGATGAACAACTCACCGCCAAGATGCATAAGGCGATCTCGATCATTCAATTCAAGCTGGAAGGCCAACTGCTGGACCGCAATCCCGAGTTCGCGATGGACGACCGCAATGTGCTCAAAAAAGTCGACTTTGAAAAGGGCGTTTATGTTGTCGACGGCGTCGAACATCCGATGCTGGACACAAACTTTCCAACGGTCGATCCGAAAGACCCTCTCCGCCTGACCGACGCGGAGCAAGAGCTGATGCACGCCATCGACGCTTCCTTCCGTCACAGTGAACCCCTTCAGCGGCACATCAACTTTTTCTACTCCCACGGCGGAACGTACAAGATCGTCAATGGGAACCTGCTGTTTCATGGTTGCATCCCGATGTCGGAGGATGGCGAGTTCCAGGAGTGCATAATCAACGGCCGCGCATACGCCGGAAAAGCGCTTCTTGACCAGATCAACCTGATCACGCAACGTGCTTTTTTCTCGGCGACAGAGAGCGAGCAGCCTTCGTACGCCGCCGATTTCATGTGGTATCTCTGGTGCGGTCCGCGCTCGCCGATGTTCGGAAAAAGCAAGATGGCGACGTTTGAGGGTTTCTTTGTCGACAACAAAGAGCTGCGAAAAGAAAAAATGAACGATTACTATCGCCTCAGCGAAGACCAAGGGATTTGCGACAAGATTTTCCGGGAATTCGGCATGGATCCGGATATTTCCCACATCATCAACGGACACGTACCGGTCAAGATCAAAGACGGTGAAACACCCGTCAAGGCGAACGGCAAACTCTTCGTGATCGATGGCGGAATTTCCAAGGCCTATCAGCCGAGGACCGGAATCGCCGGCTACACGATGATTTTCAACTCCCATCATCTCGCTCTCGCCGAGCACACCAGCTTTGATCAGATCGAAAACGACGATGGCAGCTACACGCCGAAAATACAAATTGTTGTGCCGATGCCACGACGCTTAAAGATTGCGGACATCGATCTCGGCGATGAACTTGAAGAAAAGATAAATGATCTTCGCGCGCTGATCGACGCATACCGTAACGGTGTGCTCAAGGAGCGGATTACCGACAGCTGATCCACATCCTTTTCCAAGCGGCCCATTCCGGCTTATGCATTCAAACGTCGTGGCCGGAAGGTTTTAGTATGTCCGGAAACCGGCCGTTTTCTACTGTTTCGCAGGAAAAAGATGTAATGTGTGCGGAATTATTGACATATGCCGGAAATGGTGTATAATGAGAGTAAATGGCATATGTCAACAATTTAAAGGAGGTGAACAGTATGCCAAGAATGGATGGAACCGGCCCAACGGGTGCAGGACCAATGACCGGAAGAGGTTTGGGACGTTGCACCGGTGCTGATCCGGCAATGTACGGATATGGCCGCGGAATGGGAAGAGGTCGTGGGTTTGCCTGCGGACGCGGATTCGGCAGGGGTTTCGGACGCGGATTTGGCAGGGGTTTTGCGTTTGACCAGGCCTCCTCCAAAACACAAAAAGAGCTGCTCAATGAACAGAGAACCTTTTTGCAAAATCAACTCGAAGCGATTGACAAGCAATTAGAGGATCTATAATGGACGTCAGGGATAACCGGAGGACGCTCTGGTTATTTCCGACCGGAATGGAGTTGATGAGTTATAGCCAGACCGAGAAAGTGGAGAAACGTTTGTTGTTTACCTGAAAACAATAGGTTCGGGCCTCTTGATTCGCCTGCCGACATGGAAAACCATGTAAAAATGACCGTGGATGAGTATGAAACCATCAGACTTATCGATTTAGAGGGCCTTACCCAAGAAGCGTGCGCCCAACAAATGGAAGTTGCTCGCAGTACCGTTCAAGGCATTTATATCAAGGCAAGGGAGAAGCTGGCAGAAGCTTTAGTGAATGGCAAGATGTTGCTGATTGAGGGCGGACCATACCGCCTTTGCGAAGGCTTGGAAAACGATCGCGGCCGTGGCTGCCACAGGCATGGACGTGGCAGATGCCCCACCGATGGTGCGGGTCGTCGAAGAGGCCGTCGAAGAGGTTGATTGTGCATTGAAAATTGTCGAGAATGATCGAAATAAAAACCGAAACGGAGGATTCGTATGATAATAGCAATTCCGGTAGACCAGAAAACCTTGGAGTCGAATGTGTATATGTCCTTTGGGCGCGCTCCCTATTTCCTTATTTATGATGTCGAAACCAAAGAAAGTACTTTTATCGATAACAGCGCGGCTGCAAGCACAGGAGGCGCGGGCATTAAAGCCGCGCAAACGATCGTGGACAACAAAGCCGCTGCATTGCTCACCCCTCGCTTGGGCGCCAACGCCGCCGGCGTTCTGAAATCTGCCGAAATCAAAATTTATAAAACCACGGCCGCTTCGGCCAAAGACAATATTGATGCTTTTGTTGCCGGCAAACTTTCTTTGCTGGATGAAATTCATGCCGGATTTCGCGAGCGCGGGAGCAACTAGTATGCGAATAGCCGTGCTAAGCGGCAAGGGCGGAACAGGAAAAACGCTGGTAACGGTGAATTTGGCGGCTGTATCGCAAGAATCCGTATACATGGACTGCGATGTTGAAGAGCCGAATGGGCACTTATTTTTTAAACCCGAAGGCGTTCTGGTGGAGGAGGTATCCGTAAAGGTTCCGGAAGTGAAAGATGAATTATGCAACGGATGCCGTAAATGTGTTGATTTTTGCAATTTCAATGCCCTTGCCTATGTTCAAAACAAGCTGATTGTCTTTGATGAAGTTTGCCATTCTTGCGGCGGCTGTATTTTGGTCTGTCCTGAAAAGGCGCTGACCGAAAAAGAAAGAGCCATCGGTCAAATCCAAAAGGGTGTTTCGGACCAAGTATCGATATACACAGGGATATTAAATACCGGTGAGGCATCGGGGGTTCCCATTGTCAAAAGGCTGTTGGCCGAAGAAAGCCCGGAGATCACGAAACCGATTTTCATCGACTGTCCGCCGGGGAGCGCCTGCATCACAATGGAAAGCATCAAGGATGCGGACTATTGCATATTGGTAGCCGAACCGACATTGTTCGGTGTTCATAATCTCAACATGGTGTACGAACTGGTCAGATTATTGGACAGACCTTTCGGCGTGGTTCTCAACAAATGTTTGGACGGGGAAAATCCGGCAGAGAAATTTTGTCTGGAAAAAAACATTAAAATATTGGGACGCATTCCCTTTGAAAATGAACTCGGGATACTGAATTCAGATGCGGAGATTGTCGCGAACAAAAACAGTCGATACCGGGAAATGTTTGATTCTCTGCTCAGCACAGTGATCAAGGAGGTGTCCTATGCAGCAACTCCTGATTCTTAGCGGTAAAGGCGGCACCGGGAAAACCACGATCGCAAGTGCGTTTATCAAGCTTTCCGGCGCCAAGGCCTACGCGGACTGCGATGTGGATGCCCCGAACCTGCATCTCATTACCGGATGGGATGTTGAACCGGAAAAAAAAGACTATTACGGGCTGCCAAAAGCAGAAATAAATCCGGATTTGTGTGCCGAATGTGATCGGTGCAGGCAAAACTGCCGATTTGATGCCATTTTAATAGACGAAACATATAGAGTGGATCCTTTTGCGTGTGAAGGCTGCTCGGTTTGCGAGTATGTCTGTCCTGCGGAGGCCATCACAATGGTTCCGGCAGTGGCGGGGGAACTGATGTTGTATTCAGACGCGGAAAAAATATTTTCAACAGCACAGCTTAAAATGGGAAGCGGAACCTCCGGGTTGCTTGTCACCGAGGTGAAAAAGCAAATGAAGTCGGCGGCGACAGCCGATGCCAAACTGGCTGTTATTGATGGATCTCCCGGAATAGGTTGTCCTGTGATTGCCTCCCTGAGCGGTGTGGATATGGTTTTGATTGTTGCGGAGCCCTCCATATCCGGTATCAGCGACATGGAGCGCATTATCGATACAGCAGCAAAGTTCGGAATAAAGACAGCGATCTGCATCAACAAATACGATACCAATATTAAAAACACAGAGAAGATCAAGGGGTTTTGTGAAAAACAAAACCTACCCTTTGTGGGTAGCATACCCTTTGACTCCGATGCAGTTAAGGCGATTAACAACGGCCAAACCATCGTGGACATCGATTGCGCATCGGGAACGGCGGTCAGGAAAATTTATCTCGAGACAATGAATCTGCTCTTTGAAAAGGATCGGCTGTAAAAAAGTCAGGTTCCGGTAAAATCAAAAAAATGGGAGGAAAACTAAAGTGATCAAAATTGCTGTGGCAAGCGATAACGGAATGGTGGCGGAACACTTTGGACATTGCGAGGGATTCGAGGTTTTTGATGTCGAAAACAAGCAAATCGTCAAGAGTGAAACCGTTGCCAATCCCGGGCATCGACCGGGGTTTTTACCGAACTTTCTTGCCGATCGCGGGGTCAATGTCATCATCAGCGGTGGAATGGGTCCCGGGGCGGTCGAGATTTTTAACCAAAGAAACATTGAGGTTATTATAGGAGCAAAAGGCAATGCCGAAGAAGCGGCGGAAGCGTATTTGCAAGGCACCCTTCGATCTTCCGGTTCGGTTTGTCGTGAACATCAGCATCCGTAATGGGCGCAATAAATAAATAAAACTTGGCATGCTTCGGCCATGCGTTACACGGACAGCACCCTTCTTAAAGGGTGTTGTGTAAGTTGTGATTAATTGCTAAACTTGGAACAGAACCCAAATATCACCCTAACAACATATTGATTCGCGTGTCTGCACTGAAAGACAATGCAGTGGTGCTGGATACTGCGCTGCTGTCAATGAAAACGGAGGGTATCTGATGCAAGAACAAGTTGCCAAAATGAAGGACATGCTCGATCCGGCCACGATGGATGATCTGGACTTGGTATTGTCCGGGCCGGAAAGCTTTGCGCCTCTGACCGAATCCGATGTCGAAACGGACCACGAGGTGCAAAAGATCAATACCTGCTGTCGAGCCTGTATTTCCAACTGCGGTGTCATTGCTCATGTTCGCAATGGACGGGTCATCAAGCTGGAGGGCAACCCGGAGGACCGGATGAGCAAGGGCGCCATGTGCGCCAAGGGCTTGGCCGGCATTCAGGCTCTTTACCACCCCAACCGCAACAAATACCCCATGCAGCGGGTGGGTGAACGTGGCGAAAACAAATGGAAGCGAATTTCCTGGGAAGAGGCCATTGACATTATCGCCCGAAAACTCATGGAAACCCGAGAAAAATATGGCGCCGAAACCGTATTCTGCTCCACCGGCGGCGGCGGTAACCCGGAAATCTGGAGCATCGCCCGCTTTTGCAATATTTTTGGTACGCCCAATTGGTTTGAGCCGGGCTGCGCCCAGTGTTATCTGCCCCGCGTGCTGGCAACCGCGATGATGTACGGCGGCGATGACTCCAGCATTGCCGACTCCAACGCATTGGAGATTTATTTCCCGGAAGACACGGAAATGCAATCGCTGGTGCTCTGGGGTACCGATCCGTCCTATTCCTGCACCGCCAGCGGCGGCGCGGCGGTGGTCGACCTGCGGGCCAAAGGGGTCAAAACCGTGGTGATTGATCCACGCCTGACGCCGGACGCGGCCAAGGCCGACGTCTGGCTGCCGGTTCGCCCGGGAAGCGACGTGGCACTGATGCTGACCTGGATCCGCTACATTCTGGACAATCGGCTTTATGATGCTGATTTTGTTCTGCGCTGGACCAACCTGCCCTACCTTGTCAATACCGAGACCAACATGCTGCTCAGGGCCGAAACCAGCAACGATCCGTCCATTCCGGATACTTTCATGGTGCTGGATGCCCGGACCGGTTCGCCCAGGCCGCTGCCTTATCCTTGGGATGACAATTTGGAACCGATTCTGGACGGCGTTTGTCACATTGATGGTGTCGAATATAAAACCGGTTACCGTCTGCTCAAAGAGCGCGTTGACCCCTATACCCTCGAAAAAGGTGCTGAACTTTGCTGGCTCGAACCCGACCGCATCGAACAAGGCATCCGTATGTTTACCGACAATCAGCCGGGAGGACTGGCCCTTGGTGTTGCCACCGATCAAACACCCAATTCGATTCAGGCCGCCATGGCCGCCAACATCATCGATCTGCTGATGGGCAATGTTGAGCGACCCGGAGCGCTGATGCAGCGTTTCCGCAAAAGCGGTGTTTTCGATATGCCCAACTATCCGGTACCGATCGCCGCCGGCCGTCTGCCTGACGAGCAGCTGAAAAAACGGCTGGGCGGTATCGAACACAAGGGTCTGCATATCTGGTACGCCGGCCATGCCACCAGCATCTTTGATGCTGTTTTGACCGGCGAGCCTTATAAGCCTAGGATCTGGATCGACCGCTCCGGCAACAAGATGGGTGCGGTTGCCGACAGTCATAAGGTCAAAAAGGTCATTGACGAGCTGGATTTTATTGTCCATATGTATATGTATCCCACCTCATTTTCAGCCTACGCCGACATCCTGCTTCCGACAACCGAGTGGCTGGAAACCGATATGATGGTGGAAACCTGCAACACCCTTTGCGCCCGACAGGCGGTGACACATTTGTGGGAAACCATGGATGAAACCGAGATCTGGTCCCGTTTGGCCAAGCGTTGCGGCGAGTTGGGCCATGAAGCCTGCCGTTTGGCCTTTGATGCCGAACACATGGGTAAAGATCTGCCTTACTGGGATTCGGTCACCGAATTGTGGGATCATTTTCTTGGTCGAATCGACCTTACATGGGAGCAGCTCAAGCAAAACACGCCGTATGAGTATATGCCCAAAGATGAATGGAAAACATATTACATTTACCGGCAGCCGGATCCTCAGACCAATTTGCCGGTGGGATTCAATACTCCGTCGAAAAAGATCGAGCTTTATCTGGAAAGCATGATTACGCTGGGCCGGACGGGACTGCCCTTCAGTGCCTGTGAATTGGAGCCGGCTACTCAGGATTACGACCCGTTGCCATATTTCCTCGAGCCCTCGGAGAGCCCCTTGGCCGACAGTGAACTGGCCAAGTCGTTTCCGCTGGTTATGACCAATGGCCGGGTACCGTTGTATCATCACACCACGTTGCGGAATGTTCCTTGGATGCGCGAGCTCTACCCGGTTCCGGAACTATTGATCCACCCGACCGATGCGGAAAAATATGCCGTCGAACACGGCGACTGGGTCTGGATCGAATCCCTGCGCGGCAAAATCAGGGCCTTGGCCAGCCTGACCCAAGGGATCATGCCCGGCGTCGTCTTTATGGAGCGATTCTGGAATCCGGAGACGCTGGACAGCAAAACCCATGGTTGGCAGGAAATGAATGTCAACGTTCTGACCAAAGCCGATGCTCCGTTTAATGATGTTGTCGGAACCTACACGTTGCGGGGCATTCTGGTCAAGATTTATAAGGCCGATGGCCCGCCGGAAGGGATCTGGCAAAATCCGGAGGATTTCCGGGTCTGGCTGCCGGAACCGGCTGATCCGACAAAGGAGGTCCGTTTATGAGACAGAATGTTCAGAATATCATGGTGATCGATCTCGACCGTTGCATCGGCTGTATGGCCTGCCAGGTTGCCTGCAAGTTGGAAAATGAAGTGGCCCTTGGCACCGATCGGATCAAGGTGCTGACCATCGGTCCCACCGGAACCTATCCTGATCTGCAGATGTATTTCCTGCCCGTTATGTGCCAGCAGTGCGAAGAACCGCCCTGTGTGGCGGTCTGTCCGACCGGCGCCAGCTACCAACGCACCGAAGCCGGCGACATCCAGATCGACAGGGACATCTGCATTGGCTGCCAAAGTTGCTATCGGGCCTGCCCCTACACATTGAACATCCCTAATAACGAATTGCGCGTTATGGACAAATGCAATCAATGCGCCCATCTGCAGGAAATCGGCGAGAAGCCTGCCTGTGTGAAAAATTGTCCCGGACGCGCCATGTTTTTTGGTGACGTCCATGATCCGAATAGCGACGTGTCCCGGATACTGCGCGAAACCGATCCTGCTCACGTTCATACATTGCCGGATTCCGGCAATCGTCCCATGACGCGCTATATCTTGCGCAAAGACGACTGGATCGAGATCATGCCCCAAGAGGTTCCTGAACCGGTTAACCGGAGACGACAACGATGAATATGCAAGACCCGCAACAAAGCTGGCTGAGAAGCCGGCAAATCATGTATCGCCTGATGAGCCGTCTGTATTGGCGCGAGGTCGACCAAACCCTGTTGGCCGGCTTGAAAAAAATGCCGATCCCGGCAGACTGCGCCGACCATGATCTGCAGGTCGGCTGGAACCTGTTCGGAGAAGCCGTTGCCGGTTTGGGGGATGAATGCCTGGAGGAGCTTGCCGTTGATTTTGCCGTTACCTTTTTGGGTGCCGGAACCGCCAAGCCGACTTTGATGGCTCTGCCCTTTGCCTCCGTATATACCAGCATCAAGCGAATGTTGATGCAAGATGCCCGCGATAGAGCCGTTGCGGTTTATCGGAGCAAGGGTCTGCAGGTCGGATCCCATCTGGCCGGTCTGCCCGAAGACCATCTGGCCGTTTTGCTGGACTTTATGGCGTTTTTGTGTGGGACAAACGAAACAACCGCACCCGAAGACGTCCGGCTGCAATCGGCGCTACAGGAACAACAGACATTTCTGGAGCAGCATCTGCTTAATTGGATCGGATTGTTCTGCGAAGATGTTGCAAAGCTGGGCAAAACACCGTTCTACCGTGCTGTCGCAGGTTTAACCGAGGCCTATTTGCAATTTGACGCCCGGCAGATCCAAGAGCTGCGGCAACCGGAAGCAATTTGTGCAGTATCGACTGCGAGATGAGGAGGTTTCATTTATGGGGTACCGTGTAAGCTATGAACAAGCCGATGGATTGCTGAAAACCTGGCAAGAACAATACCGGGTTTACGCGCCGAAGCGCTTTGCCGGACGGGGCTGGAGGCCGGGTACCGATATGATTCGATATGGCGAAATTCAATCCTTTCGAGATGTTGCCTATACCGAACAGTCTCATTTTTCGCCCAAGGATGTTGTGGCGCCGATCATGCAGACCATGTTGTCTTTCACAGCCGATGAGGTAAAGGTCAGCAGTATCGACGACAAGGGGATTCTGCTTTTGGCTCGACCGTGCGACATCCACGGCATTCAACGGCTGGACAAAATTTTTCTTGAAAATGGCGGTCAGGCTGATTTCTATTACCAACGCTACCGCGAAAAAATCAAAATCATCATGATTGAGTGTCGTGAAGGTTGGGAACACTGTTTTTGCGTGTCAATGGGCGCCAATCGGACCGATGCGTACAGCATGGCTGTTCGTTTTGACCCTGATGGTTTGCTCTTTGAGGTTCGGGATGAAGATTTTGTCGATTCTTTTGCTGGTCTGCCGACAGTAGATTTTACTCCGGAATTTGTCAGTCAGGACAAAAATCCGGTGCAATTGCCTGTCATAACAGGTCTGGAACAACTAAAAGCCGCCTATGATTTGCCCATGTGGGCGGAATACGACGACCAGTGCATCAGTTGCGGCAGTTGCAACACCGTGTGCACGACCTGCAGTTGCTTTGACACGATCGACGTCATTTTCAGCGAAACCAGCCGGGACGGTGAGCGCCGCCGCGTCTGGTCATCCTGCATGCTGGAAAGCTTTAGCACCATGGCCGGGGGGCATGCGGTTCGCAAAACACCGGGCGAGCGCATGCGGTTCAAGGTTCTGCACAAGGTCCATGATTATCGAGCGCGTTTTGGCGGCGATGAGCATATGTGTATCGGTTGTGGTCGTTGCGACATCCGCTGTCCGGAGGACATATCTTTTATTGATGCCGTCAACCGGTTGAGCGCAGCGATGGCCGACCAAGCCTCGGTTGCCGCCGACACAAAGGAGGGAAATTAACGATGGAGAACATCATGCTGCCGTCAAGCGCAAAAATACTTGACATCATTCATGAGACCACAGCGGAATATACTTTCCGCGTTGCCTACGACCAACCGATCCGCCATGGCCAGTTTTTCCAGCTTTCCATCCCTAAAGTGGGCGAAGCGCCCATCTCGGTCAGCGCCAAAGGGGATGGCTGGATCGAATTTACCATTCGCAAGGTCGGACGGTTGACCGAGGGGCTTTTCGGCCTGCAACCCGGTCATACGATCTTTTTGCGCGGGCCGTACGGCAATTATTTCCCGCTCGAATCCTTTGACAACAAGGCGCTGGTGGTCATTGCCGGCGGAACCGGGATGGCCGCGGTCAGGAGTCTGCTCAGACACTATGCCGACAACCGAGCCGACATCCGGGATGTCTATCTGATTGCGGGATTCAAAGATATCAACAGCGTGCTTTTCACCCAGGACCTCCAGCGGTTCCGGGAAACCTTCAATACCATTGCCACGTTGGATCATATGACCGTTCCGGGTTTTTCCACCGGACTGGTCACCGAACACATTCCCTCTATTCCCTTTGCCGAGCTTGGGGAGTACAATGTCGTGATCGTCGGACCGCCCCTCATGATGCGTTTTGCCTCGGAGGCCTGTATCCAAAATGGAGCCGATCCTGACAACATGTGGCTGTCTTTTGAGCGCAAAATGTCCTGTGCGGTAGGCAAATGCGGCCATTGCAAGATCAATGAAACCTATGTCTGCCTGGAGGGACCTATTTTTCGTTATACCCAAGCCCAAGAGCTGCTTGACTAGTTATTACTTTGCCGGATCGGATCTCAAAGTGTTCAATCCGGGGCTCTCGAGCAACGAGCCGTCCGGCAGGCACCAGAGGGCTTCGGTTTGCTCAAATGACTCCAGCAGCCCGAGGCCTGTTTCATACGGAAGACAGAACAACGCCGTGGATAGCACGTCGGCCAGACCGGCGTCGGGTGTGACAACCGTGACCGAAAGGTAATTGTTTTCCGGGAACAAGGTATCGACATCGATAATGTGGTGGTAGCGCCGGCCGTTTGCCTCATAGTATCGCTCGTAGCTTCCGCTGGTGGCCACCGAAAGGTCGTGGATGTTCAAGACCGCCAGAAAACCGTTGTCCGGGTCAACGGGATTTTCAATGCCGGCCCGCCAAGATTCCGGCTTCCGGCTCCGATAACCGATGGCGCGCACATTTCCGCCAACCGATATCAGCAAATGCTTGCCGCCGCGTTTTTCGGCTGCTTGGGCGGCTTGCTCGACAGCATAGCCTTTGGCAATGGCGCCCACGTCAAGGGACATCGCCGGATCACGAAGCTCAACGGTGTTGTTTCCAGGGTCGACGATCAAATCCGAAATGTTGGTGTGACGATCGGCCTCCTTGAGGATTGCCGGTTCCGGAACCTGAGCTGTGGCCGGGTCGGCTAGGGCGGCCGTTCGATGGTTGTGCCAAATTTTTAGAACCGAACCCATGGCGACGTTAACCCTGCCTTGGGTTTTTTCATGCATTTCCAAAGAAAAAAGCAGCAGATCAATGATTTTTCGATCGACCGGAACCGGACCCTGACCGGCTTTGTCATTAACATCCTTGAGGTTGGTTAATCCGGGATAGCTGTTGTAGATATCAAACAGTTGATGGTACATTTCCAAATCGTTTTTGATGTGCCGGATCTGTTCTTCAAAGTCGGCACGACTTTCGGCATAGCCGACCATCTGGGTCAGCGTGTCAAAAAGGCCGATAAACTCAGCCTCATATCTGACCGGCTCGGCAGGCGTGCACGCTGAGCCGGCAAGAACCAGCAGGCAAACCGAAATCCAAAGCAGGCTTTTTTGACATTTCATCAACATATATTACTTTCCATCTCTCGTATTTTACCATATGTTCGAGCCGACCGGCAGAGCCCATGCTACTTTTTGTCAAAAACATGATAGAAGTAGTATAATATCATTGATCGCAGATCAATGATATTATACTTGGAGGGAAGCTTTGTGAGTAAGAAGATAGTTGCTTTCAGTTGCGGCAGACGTGGTGGAAATACCGAAATCTACGTTAAGACGGCCTTGCTGGCAGCCAGCAAAATGGGAATCAAGTGTGAACTGATCCGTTTGAACGAGTGTAATCTGATTCCCTGTAAAAACTGTCTGCGCGGTCCTTGTTACGCCAAGGGTCCTAGCGCCTGTATTCTCAAAGATGACGGCGCTTGGCTGGCGGATAAGTTTTTAGAGAGCGATGGTTATATTTTGGGCGCGCCGGTCTGGTCACTGTCGCCGACAGGTATCGTGACCGTTTTTCGTGATCGGGTTTTCGGTCCCAAAATGGACCTGGCCGCCTGGGAGATGAACGGGATTCCGGATTGGGCCAATGGCCGCAATCTGCAGCGGCCGGGAGCGCTTATTTCAGTGGGCGGCGCTTTGACGGAGAACTGGACCAGTCTTGGTTTGGCTACACTTTATACAACGACATTCTCGACGCAGACCAATGTTGTTGATCATATGAACGTCTATCAAGTTGCGGACTATGGCGAGGCAC
>JAAYNF010000045.1 GCA_012520975.1 Clostridiaceae bacterium
AAAAGATCAATGACGGAGGACATCATGAAAAAACTTACCTGTTCCATCTTGTTGCTATTGTGTGTGGTATTAACGGTTACGGCGTGTCAGCCGGCGGATCTGACCACGGCCCCACCGCAACCGGCGACCACCGAGTCGACCGCCCCAACCACCGTTCCAACCACCGTCCCAACCACCGTTCCGACAACGGTCTCCGCCGCGTTTCCGGTCACCGTTCTGAACGGGTCCGGTGATGAGATAACCATTGAGTCCGAACCCCGGGCAATCGTGATAACCAATGTTTGGGCGGCGGAAATACTCTTTGAACTCATTGATGTCGACCGCATCAAAGGCTTGTCGGCTTGGGGCGACAGCCCGGCTATTTCGGCGGCCGCAGACCGGGCGGCGCTGGTGAAGCAGCGTGTTGCCACCGGCCAGCCGGAGGGTATCGTTGCCTTGGCTCCCGATCTGGTCATCATTGATTCTTTTTCTGATTTTGACGGTTCTCTGGCCAAGACGCTGAATGACGCCGGCGCTGTGGTCCTTTCATTGAATTCGCCGACGGATTTCGAACAAATCAAAGAGGCGATTGCCACGCTGGCAACGGCGGTCGGCGCACCCGAGAAAGGGCAGGCCCTGATCGACTCCATCGACAATAAGCTTAAGCGTGTAACCGATGCTCTGACCGGCTTGGCCGACGAGGACCGTCTCAGCGTCATGTTTTATGATTCGGCCCTCGACGCGAACGGCAATGATACCGGCATGCTTTGCGCCTATGGATCCGGTTCGCCTTTCGATGCCATAGCCCGGGCCGCCGGTTTGATCAACGTGGTGGATGTGGCTACCTACAGTTCAGTGAGCAAAGAAAAGGTTGTTGCGGAGTGGAAGCCGGATGTCCTGATTGTTTCCAGTTTGGTCTACGGGCCTGATTTCAGCGTGACAGATGATGGCGGACAGGCGATGATCAGTGCCATTAAAAGCAGTGATCTGCTTCGTACCGTGCCTGCCGTCGAAAAGGATCGGGTGTTTGCGTTGACCGCCAGCCATGCCGGCTCAACTTCACACTATATGGCGGATGCTGTTTATGAATTGGCGAAGGCGGCTTATCCTGAGTTGATTGACTGATTGCCCATGCCGCCTGAACATGTAAAGAAACGTAAAAAAATTCATCTGACCGGCTCCAAAACCATCTTGGCCGTGGGGGTCACGCTGATGTTCCTCATGTTGATTTCAGCCGTGGTTTTGGGGTCGGTTAATATTTCCCCCCTGATGATAGGGCGGATCGTCGGAACGGTTTTCGGTCTTTCTGATGAAGGAGTTGATCCGGCTGAACGGGTGGTTATTTTGCTGATCCGGTTGCCTCGTGTCGTGACGGCTCTTCTTGCCGGCAGCGGACTGGCTGTTTCCGGTACCATCATGCAAGGCATTTTTCGCAACCCTTTAGCCGAACCTGGCATCCTCGGTGTTTCTGCCGGTTCCAGTCTAGGTGCCTTAGTGGCCATTTCTGCCGGAACCACCGCCTTTTTTGTTTTGCCGGTATTTGCTTTTGTCGGCGCCATGCTGGCGGTCGGCATCATTCTGGCCATTACGTTTTCCAGCGGTGGCCGCGTTAAAACTGCCAGCCTGGTGATGAGCGGCATGGCGGTCAGCTCGTTCTTTGGCGCTGTGACATCCTTGACCTTAACCTTGTCGCACCAGTATCAGGTTGCCACATACATCTTCTGGACCATGGGCGGTCTTGCTAATCGGCGCTGGGAGCATGTGGTGGCTATTTTGCCACCGGTTTTGCTGACCATTTTGATCATTTTGGTCAAAGCACGGGATTTGGACATCCTGCTGCTCGGCGATGAAGAGGCGCGTGCGTTGGGGGTTGCGCCGACAGCCACTCGGTTTGTCATGGTCGTTCTGGCATCGGTCTG
>JAAYNF010000046.1 GCA_012520975.1 Clostridiaceae bacterium
ATCGCCAAGTCATTGAAAAAGGATTGACGGCCACCGACGATTTGGCGGTCCTGGAAGAGGCCGGCATTCCCGTTTATCTGGTTGAAGGTGATTTTCAGAATTTAAAACTGACCACACCCGAAGATCGCCTGCTGGCCGAAAGGCTGGCGGCAACAATCGACGGTGATGTTGAACCGGCGGATTAATCGTGAATTCTTCGACGCGCGCTCACTAGGCAAAACACCTGCAATCCTTCGCCACGTCCAAAAGCGGTCAGCCCTTCACCGCTGGTGGCGGTGATGCCGATATCCGAATCGGTCAGGCCGGTCATGGCCGCCAGCTTTTTTTTCATTGACGGTATATGGGGAGCTATTTTCGGTTTTTTCCCTTCGATTGAAATCGAAAGACCGCACAGCTGCCAAGAGCCGAGCTCGGCCATTGCAGCCTGCAAATATTGGAAGCTGTCGGTAATACCCTCCTCCAAGCAAAGCCGGTCGGCTGTCTCGCCAAGGATATTGACGCCGGTCAGCCCGGAGATGGCGTTGGTCAAGGCATGCAAAACCACATCGGCATCACTGTTGCCGGCGAGGGGGCATTCATCCGGGAAAATGATGCCTGCCAAGATCAGCTGTCTTTCCGGGTCGGCCAGCCTTTCGGCCGCGGTCATGAAACGATGACTGTCCTGCCCGATCGCGCTGCGATATTCGTAACGCATGTCAACAAAGCCTCCTTATGCCCTGCATTACCCTTGCACGGATCCAAGGGGATTTTGAGCGCGAATGACCCAATAGCCTGCTTTGTGCTGAACCACCTCGGCAGAGGCAAAGATACCCTGCAGCTCCTTTAAAGCCGATGGCGCGCCTTGTTTTTTCCGGATCACGACATAAAGCCGGCCACCGGGGGTCAGTCCGGCAGCCGCCTCACGGAAAAAGCGGTATACGACAGCTTTGCCCTGCCGAATCGGCGGATTGGTCAAAACCAGATCAAAAGGGCCCGGAACATCTGCCATGCCGTCCGACTTCAGGATTTCAATATAATCCGTCCGGTTGAGGAACGCATTCTGCCGAGCCAGATCCAAAGCACGTTGGTTGACATCGCAAAGCACAACTTCCAATTGGGGAAAAAGGCGCTTCATGATAATGCCGATCGCCCCGTAACCACAGCCAAGGTCAAGCAGCCTGCCGGTCGGTGATTTTTCCGCCTCGGCAACCGCCTCGATCAGCAACCGGCTGCCAAAATCCAACCGTTGCCGAGAAAAAACACCCCGGTCGGTTTTAAAGGTGAAGGTACGTCCACGCAAGGAAACGGTCATTTCGTCAATCTGGTGTGCCACTTGTGGCTGATCATCAAAATAATGCGCCATCATCAATTCCCTCTCGGGGAAAAAATACCAGATTTATCCAGACCAATCAAGAGCGGGACGCCAAGAATTCTTGTCACTTTACCGCAAAAATGGGACTCTAAAATGTTTCCTATAAATATCCGCCCGCTGGATTTGGCGGGCGGATATAATTTGCGACTAACTAGGACAAAGGCTTACGATCTATTTGAGGCTACGAAGAAAAAACTTCTCGGCATTACCCCAAAATATTTGATCAAGATCCTTTTTACTTAAACATAATCCGTCGAAGAAAGCATCTATTTCTTCCGGATATTCATACGGGTAATCGGTGCCAAATAAAATCCGCTCCAAACCAAGTACATCAATGGCACAACGCATGGCATGAGGACAAAAATGGCCGCTGGTGGTTATCCAGATGTTGTGTTGAAAATAGTATTCCGGCAGTTCTTTATTGACAGCCGGCGCTATACTGTGATAACCGCGTATTTTATCGTTCATGCGCTTCATGATGTAAGGGAAGATCTCACCGAGATGTCCGATCATTACTTTTAGATTGGGGAGTTCGTCAAAAATACCTTGGCAAATCATGCGCATCAGTGCAATTGAAACATCAATACCAAATCCGAAAGGAGCAGCGGCCAGTTGTGGCCCTAGGCCTTTGAGTCGATTATCAATTGGCTGGGTTGGATGAATATAAAGCAGACCGTCATGCTCAGCTAGACGTTTAATCAGTGGGTAGTAGACTTTATCATCAATATAGCTTGTTCCAAAGTTAGAATCCACCAGCCAGCCAATAAAGCCCAGTTCATTAAAACAGCGATCCAGCTCTTGTAAGGAAGCATCAATATCAGCAATTGGCAGAGCCGCCAGCCCTTGAAAGCGGCCGGGATGTGCGAGCATCCCTGCATAAACATAATCATTTGCTTTTTGGCACCATTCGATACTTTCTTCAGCCGAGAGAAAATCAATCCCAGACGAAACACTCAAGATCTGCATGCAGATATCGTGAGCATCCATCATCGACAGACGCTCAGCAAAAGATTCCTGTAAATGAGTTAGACGATAAGGGTGCTTGAGTGTAAAGTCCTTACTGCGTTGTAAAGCCTTGGTTTCAGGATCATAAATTGGATAATCCGTCCGTTTGGCAAAATATTCCATCAATTCCGGGAAATAGAAATGTGCTTCAAAGTCAATTCTGTTTGTCATTTTGCCCTCCATTATAAAGCCAGCAACCTATTATGGCCTCATGCTTAATAGTATTTATTATATCGTCTCTTTAGGTCAGCGCACTGACATCGACCACGTTAAAGAGAGGTCGGCCGGCACGAAAATTATCCAGATTCTGGATAAACTGTCCTACTGCCCGATCAACATAAAGTGGACTGTTTGCTGAATAATGCGGCGTAATAAAAACATTTGGCATGTCCCACAACGGACTGTCCGGCGGCAGATCCTCCGGTTCAATGGCATCTAGGGCGCAGCCACCTAGATGCCCGCTTTGCAGGGCAGTAATCAACGCCGGGGTATCCACGACCTTTCCTCGGGCAATATTAATAATATATGCTCCGGCTTTACAGGCAGCGAACCGAGAAGCATTAAACAATCCCTTTGTTTCATTGGTCAACGGAGTCAGAATCACAACAAAGTCCATCATCCCCAATGCCTGATCCAGTTCTTGATCGGAATAGACCGCATCGTAGTTTTCCATGGCAAAAACTTTTCGCTTGACGCCAATAACTTTAAAACCAAGGCATTTGGCATATTTGGCAACTTCCGCACCGATAGCACCTGCGCCGACAATACCTAGCACTTTGCCCTCAGCCTCATCCGGCATTTGGGCTGGACGTTCACGGATATGTTTTCTCTGATTTGCCATCATCAGCGGAAATTTGCGCAAGTGGGAGATCACATAACCGATTGTGGTGATACCCATGGGTTTGCCGTGAATTCCAGCTGCATTGGTGATAATGATGTCAAGATCACGGATACTGCATTCCATCAGCGGGTTAACTCCAGCTGAAAAGGTGTTGAACCACTTTAATCGTTTTGAGCCATTACAAAAAATTTCCGGTTGTTTGCCGGTTCCACCCCATGCAAATAGCACCTCAGCGTCAACACCACTGGCCAATAGCTCTTCCTCGGTTTTAAAAAAGTAAACATTGTCAGCATGTTGCCTTATCAGCTCCAGATGGTTTTCCCTTATTTTCAAGGGCATATTATCACGATTAGCATGCATTACGATTACATCCACTATTTTTCTCCTTTCGAATAATCAAAGATTAGCTTGCCCACATGATCACGCCTGGAATAAAGGCGATCAACAGCAATCCCAAAAACATCACCGCAACATATCTAGCTGACGCTGCCGATAATTCATGCAGTTTGGTATCTGTAACCGCCATAGTTGTGAAAAGAACATTGCCAAAAGGCGGGGTTATCATACCAACGCAGCACCCTACTGAAACCACAGTTCCCCAGTGAACCAGATCGTATCCCAGTTGCACAAATAAATCTTTGAATAGCGGCACAACAATGAGGATAATTGGAGAGGTTGACATGAAACAGCCCATAATCAGGACAATCACGATAACCATCAATAAAAGGACCCAAGAGCCGGCTGAGGCAGCAACAGGAGCCAAACTGGCGACAATGGCGTCCGGAATTTTCGAATATGAAAGCACCCAGCCAAATAGGCCGGCACAGCACATAATCCAGAGAACCGTCGATGTGGCTTTGCAGGTACGGCGCACCACTTTGATGACATCTCGGATTTTATACTCCCGGTAAACACCAACACCGACAATGAAAGAGTAAATGACGGCGACGACAGCCGACTCCGTCGGCGTGGCAATACCAGTGAACATTGCCCCCAATATAATCACCGGCGCAATAATTGCTGGCACGGCATCCACAACAATCCGGACAATTTGCCGACTGGTTAACTTGTCGCCGGGCTGAACATGTTCAAAATCTTTCATCTCGCTGAGCCCGTACGCTTTCGGCAGTCCCTTGTAACCTCTTTTATGACTACCAATCAGAGCCACGATGATTAGACCTAAGCCAATAATCAAGCCGGTTGGTATACCCACCTGATACAATTTAGAGATGGAAACCTGAGCAACAGAACCATAGACAATCAGTGCCGTACTGGGTGGGATAATTGGTCCGAGGACAGCAGCAGAGGCAATGATAGCCGCCGAAAATTTTCTGTCGTAACCCGCGTCAAGCATATAAGGCAGCATGATGGTTCCAATAGCCACCGAACAGGCCATGGCCGAACCGGTTAGGGCGGCAAAAAAGGCACTGACAACAATTGTCACAATGGCCAAGCCACCGGTGATATTGCCAAAGATCAAGTTAATCACCCGGACCAAACGCTTGGCTATACCTCCAGCACTCATCAATTCACCGGCAAGAATAAATAATGGTACACACATGATTGTCAATGAGTCAACCGCCGAGAACATCCGTTGAACGACAATGGAGACTGGTATTTGTTCAATTAAAATATAGACAACCGAACTTAAACCAAATGACGTGGCAACCGGTGCACCAAAAAGCAAAAGAAAACCAAGAACAACGATAAAAATCAATATCGAACTCATTTATTTGCCTCCTTTATTTCTCCGACAGTATTCATTCCGTCTTCAGGTTTAGCAGGAATAAATGTGAAAACAATTTTCATCAGATGTCCCAAAATCATAATGACACAGGAAATCGGGATGATCGCATAAATGATGGCAGTATTAATTTGCGTATTGGTAGTGACAGATTTGCTGGCGATTTCAAGAGCAGGAACACTAAAAATGACAACCATAATCAAAAAAACAATCGCAATCAATTGTTGAACAGTGTAGACCACATTCCGAGCAAGACGACCTTTGAGAGAATCTTCGAAGATGGTTACGTTGACATGTTTGCCATTTACGGAAGTGGTAGCAGCACCGACATACGCCAGCATAATCAGGCTAATTTTGGCTGTTTCCTCGGTCCAGAAAAAACCGTACCTAAACACACCTCGGGCAATCAGTTGAATCAACAAGAATATTACCATCGTAATCATGAGAATAATGGCTGCGATATCCAGAATTTTTAACACAACGCCACTTATTCTTTGCACAATTTTCATGGCCGAAACACCTCCCCTTAACAGATAAGAGCGCATACGCAGGATGTTAATCTTACTTAAATAAATATGCGCAGATACAGTAATCTTCCTAGTTTGATATAACTGTTTGGATTACTGTACCTGACACACATTATCGTTTGTTAGCTAAAATTTGAAAGGGTCAATTGTCAGCGCAGATTTTTCTGATTGCCTCCGCATAGCTGCCAAATTTATGGCTGGCGACAAAATTGTCGTACACTGGCTCGACCGCATCGATCATCTCGTCGATCTCTTCTCGGGTTGGTGTATAGAAGGTAATATCCCATTCGTCTTTCAACTTTTGAATATAGGTATCATTGTCTTTTTCCAAGGCTTTGGTACGGAATTCTGCCGCTTCATAAGCTGCATCTTCGATAATTTTGCGAATGCCAGAGGGTAAACCTTCAAGCACTTTGTTATTAATGGTCAGACCGTTAAAGTGAGCCGCCTGATTAAAC
The DNA here is from genome assembly GCA_012520975.1 of Clostridiaceae bacterium. Classification (GTDB taxonomy): domain Bacteria; phylum Bacillota; class Clostridia; order Saccharofermentanales; family UBA5734; genus UBA8949. The sequence continues at coordinate 5,927 of JAAYNF010000046.1, forward strand.
AGTGAAACGTAGGAGATGTACTCATATTGGCCACTGCCGGTGTAAAGAGTAACCGGTACATGATCGACACCGTCAATTGTACCATTCTGCAGTGCCGGAAGAATCTCGGCGGCACTCAGGGAAACCGGGGCTGCTCCCCATGCTTTGTAGTCATCAATGAAAACTTCACCTTCAGTAATACGGATGGTTTTATTGGCAAGCTCTGCCTTGTTTTTGACCGGCCCTGCTTTCTCTGTTGTACAAAGGGTTCTAAACCCGATACACTGCAATGCCAACAAGCTAGCACCGGTATCGGAGAATTCTGCAAGCATCTCACTCCATATATCGGAGGCCATTACATCGTAGACATCATCATAGTCTCTGATCAAATAACCGATATCGAGGACGTCAAACATACGGTTGTAGTTGGCCATGATGGCCGTGTTGTTAACTCCCATATCCACTGTGCCGGCAATAACTTGATCGACGATTTCACGATCCGAACCCATGCTACCCATATAAACATCAACAATTACCGCACCTTCACTCCAAATCTCAACACGTTCTTTAAAAGCAACGGCCAAGGTGTTGAGATGGCTTCTCTCGGCCGCCTGCATTGTAGCAAGCTTGAGTTTCAAAGGATTTTCGCTTGTATAATTGCCAAAATCCTTATCCTCCTGCTCACCCGGAGCTGTTGTGATATCACCGATATCCATAAGTTTGTCGGTCGTGGTATTTCCGATAGAATCACTAGAAGCAGGTTTTGTTCCTGAGTCGTCGCACGCAGTAACCACAAGTGCTAGGAAAACGGCAAGAACAAGAACAAGAGAAAGTGCTTTTTTCATCGTTTTACCCTCCTGTTTGGTTTTTGATTTCATTTATTGAAATCCATTGTTATTATTATAGGTTAGGGTGATAAGCTTGTCAATAATTCAAGCAGTAAAGTCGAGAAAAAAGCAAACGAAATGAACCTACAAAGCTTTATAAAAAAGTTTGCTGGAAATCTTGTCAGCGGCCTCGCGAATACAAGGTAAAACCCGCTGGATGTACTCTTCGGTCAGCTGGTCGGCAGGGCCGCCGACACTGATACCGGCAATGATCCGCCCGGTATAATTACGAATACCGACCGCAACGCTGCCATTGCCATTTTCTAATTGCTCTGAACATACACTGTAACCTTTTTCTTGTATTTCCGCGATTTTTTCGCGTATTTTAACTGGATCTGTCAATGATTTCGGAGCATATTGATCAAGATTTGTTGTCTCGAAATACTCATCTAATTTCTCCTCGGTAAAATCTGAAAGGATCATGCGGCCAATCCCACTACAATGTAACGGCGCATGTTTACCGACAAACGGCATTCTGGTCAAAACAGACCCCGGCGGACTGACCATATCAATATAGACAAGCTCCATTTGCCGTTCCACAGCCAGATAGCAGACATTTTTACAGTTGAAGGCCACTCTAACCATATATTTATGGGCCAAATCCCGTAAGTCAAACCGCGCATTGATCATGTCACCAATGTAGGCAAATTTCATCGATAGCTGATATTTCGCTGACTCCTCGTCCTGATGCACATACTCACGAACGCGCAAGGCATTAATCATGCGAAAAACAGTACTTTGTGGCATGCCGCTTTTTTGCGAGATGTCATTAAGACGCATCGGTCCGCCGTTGCAGGCCATAATTTCGATAATGTCCAATATTTTTTCAGCTGACTGATTTGTGCGAGTAATTTTTTTTGCCATTCCGACCTCCTGAGTCAAGATCACCATTAATTGAGAAAATTTATTTGGAATTTTTGTTGAAATTCATTATGTTATCCCATATTAACTTGCCCGAATCAATATGGCGAATTAGCTACTCTTGTCAACCCACACACATTGTTTTTGTACCGATTGACAAATTAGTAGCGGCCGTTCACTGGAATAAGCATTCTATGGAACATCGAGCACTTGTGGCTGATCATCAAAATAATGCGCCATCATCAATTCCCTCTCGGGGAAAAAATACCAGATTTATCCAGACCAATCAAGAGCGGAACGCCAACAAGAAAAACCACAACGGCTTCGGATAATGCCACCGTCAATATGGTCGAGGCCACAACCATCGGATCAGGTTCCATTTCCGGCAAAATAAAAGGCAGGTAAAATCCGACCACCAAACCATTGATGATGACCGGCGGCAACAGGGCCATCAGCGTTTTCCAGCTTATTCGTTCTTGACCCGGCTTAAAGAATCGGCGGCCGAAACGCCAGGTCAGCCACGCCGCAACCAAAGTAGCCAAGCTGCCAAAAACGATATCTATCGGGCCGAGGGCCGCCGGGTTAAATGCGTTGGACAGAAGGCAACCCAAGAAAAGGCCGGGAATCGCCGCCGGCGTCAGCAGGGGCAAGACAGTCAGCGCTTCGGCCAGCCGAAACTGCAGCGGGCCAAAGGTCACCTGAGCCAAAGGCAATGTCAACAAAATATAGGCCGCCGCGATAATGGCTCCTTGCGTGATCAAAACTGTTCTTGTGTTCATGTTAGCCATCAGAGCTCGAGTTGGCCCTCGCGGAATTTGGTCAAAAAATTCATGCAGAAATCGTCAACGCCCAGCAGGGCTTCCGTAGCATACACAAAGGTCATCAGTTTTTTATCCAAGGGATCAAGGATGGCGCCATCCATGCCTGATGTCATGGCGGCCACCAAAAAGGCTTGGTTAACCACCTTTCGTGCCGGAATGCCAAAAGAAATGTTGCTCAGGCCGCAGGCAATGTGAACATCCGGGTATTCATTTTTAACCGTCCGTATGGTATCCAGCGCCACGACACCATAATGGGAGCCGGTGCCGATCGGCCGGATCATGGGATCGATATAGATATCATCGAGCGGGATCCCTTCACGGGTCAGCAAGTCGATCAGACTCCGCGCCACTTCAACCCGCTCGCTCGCGGTCTCGGGCATGCCGCGATCATCCATGCACAGGGCGATGACACCGGTCTTGTATTCAACCACCAGCGGCAGAATACCGTTGATGCGTTCTTTTTCACCGGTGATGGAATTGACAATCGGCTTGCCGTTGCGATTTGCCTTCAAGCCGGCTAGGATGGCCTTAGGATCGGGGGAGTCAATGGTAAAAGGAGTTTTGACCTCCTCTTGAATGGTTTGAATCAGCCAAGATAGAATTTCGGCTTCATTTTTATAGAACATGCCGGCATTGACGTCAATATAATCGGCACCGGCCCGGCTTTGACGCCGGGCAAGGTCAATGATGGCCGCCGCATCCCGGGTTTCCATCGCCGGACGGACGGTTTCTAACGTGCTGTTGATTTTTTCGCCGATGATGATCACCGGACAACCCTCCTCTGCCCGAAGGTACAGCTTCGGTCAATATTTGCCCACAATCTCTCCTTGCCTTTTATAGATGCTGCGGGGCGGGACAAAGCCGCGCACCATCGACAGAGGATAGATGATGGTCTCTCGACCTACAATACTACCTGGGTTAAGCACACTGTTGCAGCCGATCTCAACAAAATCACCGATCATTGCGCCGATTTTTTTCAATCCGGTGGGCAAAACTCGGTCTCCGTAATGGATTTCGATCAAAGTCTGATCGCTTTTGACATTGGAGGTAATGGATCCGGCACCCATATGAGCCTTGAACCCGAGGATGGAATCGCCGACATAGTTGAAATGTGGAACCTGGACTTTGTTAAAAAGAATCACATTTTTCAGTTCGGTTGAATTTCCCACAACGGCTTCATCCCCGATGATGGCAGAACCGCGGACAAAAGCGCAATGGCGAATTTCCGCGTGGCGGCCGATGATCAGCGGACCTGTCAAACCGGCGGTCGGCGCGATTTTGGCCGAACGGGCGACCATGACTTCCGGTGCGATCTCAACAAAATCTTCCGGTAGCAGCGGAATCATTTCCCGGATGAAATCACTGATCTTGGGCAAAATCTGCCAAGGGTATTCACAGGTCAAAAAAAGGTCGGCCGCAATGGTCTGATGCAGGTCAAACAACCGGCTGATGGATATTTGTTCCAATGTTTTTGATCCTCCGCGAAATCGCCGTCCCAACCAAATCCGAAAGGTCGGACAAGGCCGGGGCGGGCGGATCGGTCAAATTCAGGTTGACTGCGGAAGACGACTTGCCGCACTTGCCTTTCTGGCATTGACCAAGGCCTGCTCTACAATCATTTCCTTGACTTTCATCAGCCGGGTCAGATTGCCGCGCTCATTCTCATCCATCTTCATGCTGATAGATCGGATGGTTTCGGTCAATTCCGGTATCAGAATATATTCCAAGGAATTAACCCGCCGGCGGGTTTTCTCAATTTCATCGGCCAGCAACTGGGCGGTTTTTTCGGTTTCGGCCAACTCCAGCATGACCGGAAAAGCCTGTTTGAGCGCAGTGACCGCCGCATCCAACTCACCGGTTGTCGCAGCCAGGCCGTAGGGCAGATTTTCCATCTGTCCGACAATCTCAAAAGGCGACGAGAACACCGGTACATGGACGCTCATGACATTGCGCGTGTCAATATCCAGCACCAACGATTCACGACCGGCCATCAATGCGGCTTCCAGCACCTCCACCGGGAGGACCGCCCGAGCCAGCACCATCTGCCGATTCGCCTGCTTCAGCAACTCCTCAACCTGCTGCCGCAGAGTCTGATTTTTGCGAACAATGTCCAAAAATTGCCGCATGAGCTCATCGCGCTTATCTTTAAGCA
>JAAYNF010000047.1 GCA_012520975.1 Clostridiaceae bacterium
AGTGGTCATATTGCCCTCGACCACCTCGCGTATCATAAAATAAATTTCGAGTTCGGGGTGGTCGGTTATTATAGCGTGGGATACGGCCATCGCCATTTCCAACACCTCGTATCCGTGTTGCGCAGCGATATAAGAGCATGGTTCAAGCTGCTGCACGTTCCCAAGCATTTCATCATACATGGCTTTTTCTTCTTGGCGCAGGCCATCATAGAGGGGCTTGGGCTCATAACCGAATGCGACGTCGGAGTACTGTCGACGGTCGGCATCAATCAGCGCAATGGCCTCATCAATATATGGATCAACGAATATTATAGCGCTCTCTTCTATAGACGGTACAGTAGCAGCCGATGTAACCGTTGTGCTGGATTCCTGCACAGACCAGGACGATGATGCGCTGGTTGTGGCTGCAGTTTCCGTTGGCATTTCGCTTGCTGTCGTTGAAGGCGTTACCGGCGGCTTTGTACAACCAAAGAGCACAAGAATGTTCAAGACTAATATTGTCGATAAAGCAATCAAAAGCGGCCGCTTGACTTTTCGGCGTAGTTCTTCTTCCGTAGGATGATTGTCTTTAATATGCCTTTCTTCGTAGACGACACCATTCGAATTCGGACATTTCTTGGCCTTCTGGCATGTGGTGCATTTGGGATAGCAAAGAAAAATCATCCGTTTACCCTCCGTTTTCTCGATGCCTTCATTTTACACGCTTTCACGATTTCTGTTAAATTATATACCTTTAAAACAAAAAAAAGGGGGCGCCTCTTTTGAAGTGCCCCCCCAAAAATGATTAAGTTAGAAGAATCCGCCTGTGTCCGGCCAACCTTCCGGCTGTCCGTCGTAGCCATCCGCCACAACATCAAAAAGCGGGTAGAAATTGACATAAGAGTAATCAAACGTCTCGTTTTCCTCCGCCACGATCACGTCCCAGCGTCCGTTGGAATAGACGGTTGCGTCCGGCCAGTCTTCGCCGTACTTATGCTGCGCCTGTTTGCCGAAACCGTAGGATTCCAGACGCTCACCGTAGGCATCAATATCTGCCTGCTTGTAGATGATGTCGGTTGTGTAGAAACTCTTGTCAGGGGCCCAGCCACCGCCTATGATTTCCCCGTCCGTTGGCGTTGGGATGTCTTTGGGCCAGCCATCAGGCGCAGGAATGCCCGGTTCCGGATCCGGAGTCAGCGGTTTTTGGGTTTCGCTCGGTTCGGGCGCAGGCTCGCTTTGCTTCGGCTCGGTGCTTTTATCCGGCTTTTTTTCTCCATTATTGACCGACTGAGAAACCGACGGCGACGTCTCGGGCTGCTTCGGGTCACTGCAGGCGACAAGAGAGAAAACAAGCGCCAGGACGACCAAAAAGGTTAGAATTTTCTTGAACATTGTGATGAATCTCCTCCTGAAATCTTTTGCTGCAAGATAAATGACAGAGAAAAACGACGGCCGTTTTTCCACTGTTGTGCGTAAATCTGTTTCCGATAACCTTGCCCCGATTGTATAGATTCGATACTTTGCGCACAATACATTGGTCGTATTCGGTTGTTTTTCGTCGTATTCGGTAATAAAAATGGAGCTAAAACTCGCTTGTATTGGTGCCCTTTTTATATTCTTCGGCAAGGCGGTTCATTTGCCGGATTTCTCTTTTCCAGGCGATGTACATGATAAGCCATATCAGCGCATAGACAAAGATGATTATGCACGCCATGATTAATATGGGTATTATGTCGAAAGAAAACCAATGCAGCAGCAGCCCTACGATTATGTACGTGAAAAGTATAAGTGCGCAGTGCACCACCGAGGCACGCAGCAGGCTCCATTTTTCTATGTCGAAAAGACACATCCCGCCGAGTGCTACCATACCGAATATCGCGGCAAGTATGGTCTGAACAACGATGGCTCCGGCAGGTCCAAATCTTTCTGTAAGCTTGGGCATACAGATAAGGTATTGGCCGCGGCCGAAGTAATTTACCAGCAAAGTGATCACGTGCACAACAAGCGCGCCGGTAACGAATCCGATAAGAGATCTGGCAAACAGGCATTTTTTCATCGCTTTGCCCTCCTCTTAAGAAACATTTCGTGAATCTGTTTGGCGTACCGCCTTGATGTGTAAGATACGATTCCGTGTTCCATCTTTACCTGAATTACGCCTCCGCCTACGAAATCCCAGTTTTTAAGATATTTAAGGTTTATTATCTCCGACTGGGATATCCTGACAAACCACGCGGGATCGAGGATCTCTTCCACACGCGTCAGCGCATCCTTGATTGTATAGTCGCCCCCGACGGTTTTAGCCGTTACATAGCGGCCGTCGCGCATAATGAGAATAATTTCCGAGGTGTTTATATGGTATTTCTCCGAAAACAGCTGATTATACACCAGCTGCCCAGACTGCTCCGACAGCACGGACAACAGCTTTTCCACTCGTTCGTTTTTCTCTGCGGCACGCACGGTAACTTCTATATATCCGCCGAGCGTGTCATCCTGAATAAAGCGAAAATTTACACCCACAGATGGCCGGTCCCTTTCTCTTATACCTCATGCAGAAAAATGATGGTATCCGTCTGTACCACTATATCATGGATCATCATCCGCAGGCACCCTTTATCTTTTCTCAATATATGCATGGAATCTTCGGCTTGGACGTCCGGATCGGTCTTTCAATTCTTGACTGTTTTTTCCGGATTGGATCAAGTTCTGTTTTTCTCCTCAGACGAAGGTATGTACAGTAAGTTTGGCAGGCCTTATACTCCCAAGCTCCAATTTCAAGCATATGTTGGGCTTTATCTGATACCATCATTATAATGGAACAAGCCAGGTATAAAGAAGTCCCGTTCAAGGTAAAAAATCCATAGAGCGCCTTGGCATCCTGTGTTACGATGTGATAAAACCTAATAAGGGGAATGATTATGCCGACAACTGCAGGGTGATCCGTAATAACACGGATTAATAAAACTGGGAGGAGTTAAAAATGAAGGAGTTTGATCTTTGCATACCGACGAAAATACTTTATGGTACGGGCAGGGTTGCGGAAATTGGAACCGCCGTGTCAGAATATGGAAAAACCGCGTTACTAATTACCTATAGCGAGCAAGAAACAGAAAAAATAGGCGCGTTACCGGGCGTATTAGGTGCATTGGAGAAAGAAGGAATCAAACCGTTTATATTGTTTGGTGTAAAATCAAACCCATCGGTGCAGCTGGCCCGCGAAGCGATTGAGATAGCCAGACGGGAACGAATCGAAGTTATTGTTGCACTTGGCGGAGGCAGCGTGATTGACACGGCAAAATGTGTGGCGGCAGGAATGTTTTATGATGGAGATGTCTGGGATCTGTTTGAATACAATGTGCAGATACACAAGGCGCTTCCTATTGTAACGGTAGTGACCATGCCTGCCTCCAGCTCGGAGATGAATTGTGGGTTGGTAATGGACCATGACTCGATGAAACGCAAGCAAGCTTATGTAAACAAACTGCTTTACCCGAAAATATCGATTTTGGATCCAGAGCTTACCTATAAAATTCCGATCAGGCAAACCGCATATTCTGCCGTGGACATTGTTTCTCATTTGCTGGAAGCGTATATTTCCCATACCGTGAGTTTTGCCCCTATGCAGAATCATTATGCCGAGGGTATGATCAAAACTATTATGGAATGCATGGCGCGCATTATGAAAGATAATCAGGACATTGAAGCACGGGCGTCCTTTATGTGGGCGGCTACCTACGCATGGAATGGGTTCTACAGCTGCGGGCTTGGAATGTTTGACCAGCCGATACATCTGGTCGGGCATGTTTTCAGCGCATATTACGACACGCCGCACGGAGCAGCTATGGCGATTACAATCCCTGCCGTAATGCGCTACACCATCCACGAAAAGACATATCGTTTTGCTGAACTGGCAAGAAATGTGTTTAGCATAACGGAAACCGATGATGAAAAAGCGGCGGAGAGATGCATAGAACTGTTCATCGAATGGATTGAGGGAATGGGGGTTGCGACGAATATGGTTGATGCGGGTATACCGACCGATAAACTGAGTGAAATGGCTGAAAATATATATCAAACGTCTATTCAGATTGGTTATGGACAATATTATACGCTTGAAAAATGCAAGGACCTTTTGGCGCTATGTGTAAAATAACCGGCAATATTAGCCGGTATTAACAAAAGGCAATTACACACCAAAACAAATCGTGACAAAACTGCGGAAAGCAATAGGGTGGCATGAGCGCCGCGCTTGGCCGGCACTGAAGCAACGAATTTCGCGCAATATTTTTGATTATTCTCATTCAAATATCAGTCTTCCAAAGTCCTGCGGTCGATGGAAATCCGGGGTGCTACAGGTCATGGGATTCCACGAATAATAGTGCGGTCTTACACATTTATCCCCGCATTTGTAGAAATTTGCGCGCATGCTTTGATTCGGCTTAAAGGAGAAGGAGGGGAAAAACATGGTTATGAGTTCCTTTGAAATTGCATAATCAACAGACCAGCCTTTTTCGAACCGCTCAACATGCGGTGACAGCATGGGTGTCGTAGGGTATAGTCGGATTAAATCATGGCGGTTGCGACCGATGCCCCAGAAGATAAGACCGTTGGGGTTGATTTCAATATTGAAATAACGGTTATCTCCTTCTACCGGCGAAAAGAAGAATTCCAAGCAACTGTCTTGACAGGGCTGTTCAAGGGGTTCGCGCACTTCTGCGCGAATGTGTGCTTCTTGCGCGGAAAGTTTGATATACAATGTGTGTTTGTCGTAACACAACTGCGCGGCTGCCTCAATGCCATCGGCGCACATTCCCCAAGCCGGCTTATTTATGTGCAATAGCGGGATGTCTTCCCAAATGAAAGGAACCTGTTTCCTAGCGATTCGATACTCTTGCATACTTATAGATACCTCCAACAATATTTCTCACGCATACACGCTCATAGTCCTCTGATTTCCCAATACTATATCAACCGGTTCATCCCACACACGATCAATAGAGATTTTCATCCGTTGACATTTGTCTTCCGGTAGCCTATACATGCGGATACTTGTATTGCCCAGCGAAATTATCTCTCTGTCTTCCAATTCGATATCAGGCGGCAAATTGGCGCATTTGGATCAAAACTATAGTCCATCATGGCTCGGGCGGGTAATTCACGAAGAAATTCCGTGTCAACGCGACTCATGTAAATCTTTGTTCCGGACCGTTCGCGCAATTCGCTTTCAGCCCCGAAATGATCAAAACGACTATGTGAGTGAATAATCAACTTAATATCCAACAAGTCGAACCCGCTTCTTATATGGATTAAATCAGATAGGGAGCCAAATGTTGAGAACCGATGCCGGCTATTCTTCCGACTCTTTTACAAGATAGGCGAGTTCATAACTTTTAATAGCGGATACCATATGCTCTGCCAAAAGGCGTATTGCACGATCCGGAGTATTCTCGTTCATTGCCTGAAGGATTTGCATATGCGATACCGCATTGTTTTGATGTATCGGCAAGAAGGCAAGTGATTGAAAAATACAAAGCTTAACTTCCGCGTTGATGGCACCATACAACCGATCAAGGCGGGAGCTACCTGCAGATCGAACGAGGGCTTCATGAAAATCAATGTCTGCGGCCGCGTGTGCTTTAACATCTGCGATTTCTATTTGTCCAAGCTTCTCTGCGGCAAGCATAACATCATTCGGAACTGTTCCGGACTGAACAATCAAACGTATGGCCTCGCTCTCTAACAATCCGCGAAGGTGAAAAATCTCACGAACATCATCACTCGTAATTTGACGAACAAAAACGCCTTTATTTGCGACTTTTACCAACAATCCGGCCGCGATAAGAAAAGCGATAGCTTCTCTTATGGTATTACGACTAACCCCATACCGAGCAGGCAAATCAATTTCAGAAATCCTTGAACCCGGCGTAAAGTGTAACGAATAAATGTCGTTCTCCATTGCATCGCAAACGGCTTTTACGGTTGACACAACTCTTCGTTGAGCACTATACATTTTTACGATCCAGCCCTTTCATTTCGTGACAATTCTAGCCGATAAAAAATAAAATAGCAAGGAGAACGAAGAGCGAGGCGAACAGGTTCTTGCGAGCATGATGAAATCAACGCCAAAAAGAATTGTTCAACAATACTACTTGACACAGACAAAATATGGGTATAATGTGCAATATGATGGAAGAAGACGAGGGAGATATTGCCCAAAGGGCACTAATTTCACGGTAGGATCAAGCAATGCATTGGAAAATGCCCCGAAACTCCAAGGCCCCAAGGAGCTCATTTGGAGGCAATAATGCTATTCTGGACCTTAGCTGTCAAAAACCACACCGTGTGAAGGTAATTCCCGAAGATGGATTTGAAATAAAATGGCATAAGAAAAATGAACAAACTAAGTATTTTGAAAAGAAAACTCAAGAACAAAGACCCTATCTTATCAACCACAATTTCAAACATTGCTTGGTCCGGTTTGATTCAGAAAGCATCAGCCTTTTCATTTGATTTTATGGTATTTGATACAGAGCACGGCACTTTATCCGTTGACGGGCTTGATGAAATGCTTCGCATGTGCCGATTTTGCGATCTTCCCTCTATTGTTCGGCTACCCGACTGCATTCCAAGTGTCATTTCCAAAGCATTGGATATGGGCGCGGACGGTTTGCTGGTTCCGCGAGTGGAGAGTTTAGCGCAGGTCGAAACAACCATTCGCGCGGCACGATATTTCCCGCGTGGTCGCAAAGGCTGCGGTGGTTTCTCAAATTTTCGCAATGATGACTATGGCAACGTTGAACAATACAATGACAATCGACTGATATTTATTCAAGTTGAATCTCCCGAAGGCATGTCTGTTTTACCAAGTATCCTTGAGTCTTATGGCGAGGAGCTCGCAGGTGTGATTATCGGCCCATATGATTCGTCTATTATGCTTGGTACACCTTTGGAGATAGAAAGCGATGCGATGACAAACTATATAAAAAAAATTTTCAGCATATGCCATGATGCTGGAATTTCCTGCGGTAGTTTTGTAGATAACGGTGATATGATAGCCAGATATCGTGATCTCGGCGGCAACATCTTTTGGATCGGAACGGAAATATCTCTACTGTGTGAATCTTTCACAAATGTCTGTAATGCTTTTCAAAAGGAGATGATAGGATTTTGAAGCTTCGCGGATTATATACTTATAACATTCCTGAAACAATCTCGAAAGGTATAGATGGTGTCCGATTGGATAGGATTTCAGAAAATCCGAACCAATATAGGACTTATCCTGAACGAGAGAACATTAACTTTTTAATCGTTCGTCAGGGAGTTGTTGACGACATTCTTCGGTATTATCCTAATGTGGAATGGTTGCAGTTGCTGAACTCAGGCTTTGAGAAGGTGAATTTGGATGTTCTTCGCAGCAGAGGGATTCTTTTTACAAATGCTAAAAGCGTGTATTGCGCGACAATTGCGGAAGACGTTATGGCAAAAATATTGATCCTAGCGAGGAATTATCCCGTGCATTATGCTAATCAGATTAAAAGCTTCTGGCCGGACGATTCTCAGCTCCCAAATGACAATGTCGACTTGTGCGGCAAAAACATAGGCATTCTGGGAGCAGGCTATATCGGTTCTGAAATCGCAATCCGCGCGCGCGCCTTTGGGTTGCATGTATATGGATACGATCCATATGTCAAGAAAAAAGAGGGATTTGAAAAAATATATTATGGCGAAGAAGGTCTTGCGCAACTGCTTGCAACCAGCGATTTTGTTGTTACCAGTCTTCCGGTGACCAACGAGACCGAAAATATAATCAATCATCAGACGCTTTCAATGATGAAGTCTTCTGCTTTCCTAATTAATGTTGCGCGTGGAGAAATCATTGATGAAGACGCGCTGATAGGCGCATTAAAAACGGGACAAATACGCGGGGCGGCACTGGACATCGTTAAATCTGAACCATTGCCGAAATCGGATCCCTTATGGAAAACGCCAAATCTTGTTATTACACCGCATCGTGCGGCATATGGCGACCAGATGGAGAACAGAATGTGTGCGCTGATAGAGCGGAATATTCATCATTATCTTTCAGGAGAAGAAATGGAGAATCGAATACTATGAATGCTATGAATATTTACCTTGCCTGTGATATCGAAGGTTGCTGTGGTTATACCTCTCATGAAGAAGGATGTGTCGGTACCAACCTATATGATCAATTTCGTCGCCAGATGACCCTAGAGGCTGGTGCTGTATGCCGTGGAGTTCAGAAGGCCGGCGGTCAGACCATTTTGGTCCATGATGTTCACGGCAATGCCCGCAATATTATGGCGGATCTGTTGCCCCGAGGTGTGGAGTTGCTTCGCAAGTCAGGAGGAGATCCCTATGCCCAGCTATCCGGTGTTCAGTATGGCGAGTTCGATGCCGTGATGTTGTCCGGCTTTCATTCCGGCGCCACCAGCTCCGGCAGCCCGGTAAGTCATACTTTTCGCCTTAATCACCACCACGCCCTGTATCTCAACGGCCAAGTTCTCAGCGAATTTCTGTATGATGCTTACTCCGCCGCCAGTTTGGGACTGCCCATTCCTTTCATCAGCGGCGATCGGGAAATCTGCGCCGTAGCGCGACAAATCATCCCGGACATCACTACCGTAGAAGCCGTTACCGGGTTTGGCTACGGAACACGTTCCCGTCACCCGGAGGAAGTTATTGAGGAAATCGAAGCCAAAGCCGAGCAGGCACTCAACGGCAATTGGCAACGATGCAAAGCTACCCTGCCCGATGAACTGGAATTAACCATTGTATTTCAGCGTCATCAGGATGCCACCTACAACAGTTTTTTTCCTGATATAAAACAGTTGGATGACGTGACGTTACAGTACAAGTGCAACGATTGGTATGAGATTTTGCGGATGGTTCACTTTGTCTTGAGTAAATGATGAAGTTTCGCAATTGATAGCATAAACTTGACAATTTGTGCTACGTTGTAACCCGAGATGGTATCAAGATTGTCAACCTGATCTTGAAAGCAGAAATTCAAGGTTTTGCCGGCGATAACGGAATCGGTAACATCAAATACGTCTACGTCGCAATTGTTTTGTCTGTATTCAGCGAGGAAACACTGCTCATTCTCATAGATGATTTCTTTTCCATACCATGGCTTTCCAGACTGGGGTGTTAATTCCAGACAGACCACGCTGTTTTCTGCGTCAAAAGTTAGCATGGTATGGTATTTATTGTTTTGCTTATCATGCAGCGGCCATATTTTGCTTGACACAACATGTATGGCGAGAATAGCTTTCATCAATAAGACAGTATCATTACAGGTGCCGATTTATTTTCGTTAGTGTCAATAAATGTTCGCAAAAATGTTTCTGCTAACTCACTCATGCTGCCATCCCAAGTGGCTCTTTAATCACAAGTTGCTTTATGTAGGCATTAGAGGTCGACCAATCCCCCGAGTACTCCATGAGATATGTGGTCACTAGCCGCAAGTAGGAAGCCTCAGTGGGGAATATGCCAACGACCTTTATCAACTAATAACGATGCTCCTTCTAGACTCTCTCGTCAAGTTGAGAGCCATCTGAGATGATCAATTTCACAAATACCACCGAGTTATCGCCCATGCCGGATATATTGAAAAAGGGGAGCCAATGTTCAGCTCCCTTTTTCGCCCGTCGGCTTTGAACCGCCTCTTGGTTGTTCAATCCACGATTTTGCCGGCAAACATCATATGGGTGACGTCGTTCACCGTGGTGTAAATGTAGAAGCTGAAAGGGCGGTCAGCGGTAAATACCTTTGACTGCTCCGGATCTTCGATAACGCTGGTCTCCCTTATCATAATGGCGGTGACAGCGGCGGCCTCTACGCCGGTTTCGTCGGTTTTCAGCCGGGTCTTCTGGATGATGTCATCCACCCAGACCTGGTGTTCCAGCATAACTGAAAAATCCGCGAGTCTTGGGTCAAAAGCAAGATTTACGCCACAGGCCTTCAGAAAACTCACCAGTTCTCCGTCGTCAAAGGAGGTTTCCAAGTCGATTTTCGGAACCGTCACCCGAACCTTTGTCTCCTTTGCTCCCGCGAGTTTATCCCCAAGGTTTTCTGTGCTGCCAAGCACATAGGCCATATACACGCCATCCTTCATCGGGATCACCACCAGCTGTGTGGCTTCATCTTCGTAATAGACGAAGCGCTCCTCATTTTTCATAAAACTCTTGGTGATAACCGCGCCATCTTCCAGAGTAAAGTCGCCATCTTCTGTCAGGTGCTCCGGGAAAGGCTCTTTCCAGCTGTTCTTATAATAGAGGGCGTTCATCAGCACGACCGCGAGATCCGAGGTGTCATAATCTGCGGGCAACAGCTCCGGGATGAGACCTTTGGTCTTTTCATCTGCCCAAGTGTTGATTTTTTTAACAGCATTCTCTCTCGTAAAGGCGAAATACTCCGCAGCATAGCAGTTCTCGATTTTGTCACGATACCCCGCGGTAAAGTCGGCAGGAATATCCTTCCGTTTCCATACGGAGTTGGCTACTTGCAGAGCTCGTGAGGGCTCCGGGTCATCTGGAGAAACCACACCCTGCTTTTTCCACATCCGAAACTGCTCAAGCTCTCTTGTTGCCGAATCGGCGTAGACCACTGCGAGGTCGTTGAACGCAAGGCAGACCGCCTCCCATTCCTCCTCGGAAGCTACACCAAGCGCTGATATCAGCTCGGTTTTGGTATCTCCCGACGCGCCTGCCAGAAGAAGGCCGAGGGCATAACGGAAGCTAAGGGGCGAAACCATGTAACTTCCCTCGGTGACTGAGGCGATGTATTGAAGCAAATTTTCATCGAAGGTGTCCGGTGTCAGCTTATAGCTCGCCGGTTCAATAGGTAATGGGGCGGACTCCGTGGGATGACTCGGCTTACCGGGGTCGACATTTTGACCAGCCACGCCAAGCCCGTTTGCACATCCGGCAAGACCGGCAACGATCGACAGTGTCAATACAAGACAACATACCAGTACTGTTATTCTTTTCATTGTAAGCACCTCCCATGAATTGTAGTCACATATTTAGACGGAAAATCCATCAAAATGTTCCACAAAGTCTATCGAAGGCTAAATGGAAAGTCGAATTGAAAGGTTAATAAACAAGCATTTAATCCGCTTTGCGTTCAAACGCTTTTAAATGCTTTTCGGAGGCTCTCAAAAGTTTTTCAAATATGTTTCTGACATCCTCAGGCAGATCTTCTTTAAGGAAGCGCTCATACATGGCGATATTCTCAATTTCAGCCTGAACACCCGCGATATAGGCTTCCTGGAGAGTGCTGCCATAGGGAGCCTGATCGCTCTCATGTTCAGGCAAAGAAAGTCCATAGGTCTCAAAAAGTGGCAGCAACATAGCGATGTGGTTGTTTTCGGACTCTCGGATGTTCACGAACGGTCTTATTTCTCCAAATTTGGCCATTATTTTTGTATATGTATCTCTTGCCAAATATTCGTCCTCGAGTGCATAACGCAGCATATCCGCAATTTCCAAATTTTTATCCTGATTGGCTGCGGCAGCACCAAGAAGACCTTTCTCCGTCGGCGAATCGACGCTGTTAACTGTCGTGCTGCTTGTTTTCATAGATTCATTTACAGGTTGCGGACGACCACAGGCTGCTATCAAAAGGGTGAGGCTTATCGCAAAAATCAGGATGAGACTGACTTTTCTTATATTGTTTTTCATAGAAGTTCACCTTTGCAAATGATTTAGAAGCTTTCACTTTGTATATAACACGAATGACAACAGCTAATCCTTTCATCAAGCAAGAAACCCTTTGTGTCCTAAAAGTCCTTTACCCTAATAGTTTGCTTGCTTTTCGGGTACTTATATTTTTCACAATAAAATTTTGCCACGATAATTTATATTCGCAACTCATTGCAAGGCGCGATTCGTGTAGTATACTTCATTTTGAGATAGAATATTAAAAAATCATTGAAAACATAGCAAAGCAAAAAACTCTTGATCTAAAGAGGGAGGCAGAAATGGGTATCTGCTTGATCAATTACGCACATGAAGGCTCCGCTTATAAGTCCGGAGCACTTAAAGACGGCCGTATTCTCTCGTTTGAAGATATGGGCTTACAATGCGGGAGTGTGTACGACTGTATCTTCAAACACGGGGAAGATGGCGTGAATAAGATACGTGAAACTGATTTCAGCAAAGGGCTGAAAGTCGATGAAGTCGAAATACTCTCTCCTTTTTTCTCCACCCCGCACGATATAATTTGTGTAGGCCTGAACTACCAAGCGCACAAGGATGAGTCTCAGAGTTTTCTGAGCAATAAGGAGCTGTATTCCACCACTGATGCAGTTTACTTCTCCAAGAGGGCGTATAAAATCACCGGCCCTTATGAGGACATAGAAGCCCGAACCGACCTTGATGATAAGATAGACTACGAATGTGAACTGGCCATAGTGATAGGGAAGCAAGGCCGGGACATCAGCGAAGAAAATGCCCTGGATCATGTATTCGGCTACACCATAGTAAACGACCTCTCATCAAGGACTTTCCAAAAAAGACACGGTCAATGGTACAAAGGAAAGAGCCTCGACGGTTACACCGTGATGGGGCCCGGTGTTGTTCCTAAATCAGAAATAATGGATGTTGGGAACCTCAATCTGAAAACCTGGGTAAACGGTGAATTAAGGCAGGACTCAAACACTAAATATATGATGAAAAGTGTAAGCAGACTGATATACGAACTCTCTCAAGGTATCACGCTTGTACCGGGGGATATCATTGCCACAGGTACCCCAGAAGGTGTCGGTCAGGGCTTCAACCCACCGAAATGGCTGAAAAAAGGGGACGTAATAGAAATGGAGATCGATGGCATCGGAAAGATGAGGAACAGGTTGGTTTAACCAAGGCTTGCTGAACAAGCAGCAAATGCTTGATATCCGTGCATTAGCAGTAGTTATTGTTTATAATAAATGCAAGGGTTTCAGCGCTTTTATGCCTTTTCCCTAATGCACTTTGAATTTTGTAAAAAACAAATTTATTCATATTCTTTTATCTTAAATTTTGGAATAATGGGGGGTGCGAACTAAAAGATGTTCTCGTATATAACTTAAAATAAACAGAACCCCTGATGTCAAGCAAATGCCACACGCCTGAAAGCCCTGTTTTATGGGCTTTTCTCAAATTCAAAATGCCTAAAAAAGCGGTTTTTTGCTATGCCCCCTGTCTAGGGGAGTATGTCATAATAAGTACACAAGCCGGCGGAGCTTGTTATAGCAAGGGTTTTAAGGCTTCACACAAACCAAAAACCATGGAAAAGATGCGTTGTGCTTAGTTAATTTTTAAGAAAAATGAGTTATGCGTATCTTTTTCTTTTCCGTAATCTAAGCCGAGAATCTAAATTCTATGATAGTGATTTGGTAAAAAAGAGGTGGCGATTGTTTTGGTCGAAAAATGCAAGAGCGTTGAATTTAAGTATCTGATTGATTTTCCCCCCAAATATGTATAATAGGAAGTAGGGAATTCCTGATTTCCTACTTTTTTCAGGAGGTGTTTATATGTCAAAAGCAGTATTTGTAAATGATGCACGAGTTATGTCAAAGGGTCAGGTTACTATCCCGAAAGATGTACGTTCCGTGCTTGGTGTTGAAAGCGGCGACCGTGTTACATTTATCGTAGACGGAAACAATGTGCGAGTTGTAAATTCGGTCGTTTATGCCTTGATGCGTTTTCAAGAGCAAATGGGCGGCGAGGCGGAGAAGGCCGGCTTTCTAACTGAGGAAGCTGTGGCAGAATGGATTACCCGCTCTCGTCGTGAGGAAAATGTCGAATGAAGATTATGATTGATACCAACATACTCATCTCATCAGTTTTCTCAAACCGGATAGAGATATTGTCGCGCGGAATGCTTCCTCCGTCACAAACTAAAGAAGGTTTCTTTTTGGGAGAATCCGTACCAGTGAACGAAAAATTATCGGAGATATTCCTGCAGCTTCATATAAGTGAAAAGTCCGGAAGGGGCGTTCCGAAAATTGTTGAAACCTACGGTAGAGAGGCCTTCACATTTAGAGAAAACTCTATAGTTGTCACTATTCCCTTTAATCGAATTCACCAAGTTGGTAAAAAACTTGGTAATAAAAGCACTGATAGTATGAGTGTTAGAAAGCCTTTAAACAAGAGACGCAAACTTATTCTTTCTGAAATGAGGAATAATCCGAATATAACAAAAGCAGAACTTCAAAAAATATTCTCAAACAGCAATAACCCGACATTACTCGTGTCGGGTTAAGTTGAATAAATGTCGGGTTAAATAAAACAGAAAAGAACAAAGGTGAAATGATGTGTTTGTTTAGGTACAATATAAAAGATAATTAGCTTGAAACAAAACAGAAGCTCGTCTAAAATGGAATCATATTCCGGAAAGGACGAGATTTATGAGTTATATTACACGCGAAGTAGAAGAAGCCGTAAAAATTATGGCAGAGTCATTTAAAATTGTTCTTATAACAGGTC
>JAAYNF010000048.1 GCA_012520975.1 Clostridiaceae bacterium
CATAAAAAGTGAGGTGTTGACTGTGTGGAACCAATTTCAAACCGATGCCTATGACGGCATGTTGTCCGAGATCATCACCATAACCGGAGACAACGGCGATCCGATTCATGCCTATTTCTCAAGGCCGCTGGGGCCCGGTCCCTATCCCGGTGTTGTTCTGATTGCGCATATGCCCGGCTGGGATGAATTTTACAAAGAGACAACCCGGCGCTTTTCTCAGCATGGTTATTTGGCCATTTGCCCGGATATTTATTGCCGGTTCGGCCATGGCCTGCCCGATGAAGTGGCCAATCGGGCCCGAGAGGCCGGCGGAGTGGCTGACAGTACGGTGATGGGGGATTGTCGGGGCGCACTGCAGTTCTTGCGCAAACTGCCTTCATCCAATGGCAAGGTCGGTGTAATCGGCACCTGTTCGGGTGGGCGGCACGCTTTTCTGGCGGCCTGCCAGGATCTGGGATTTGATGCGGCTGTAGATTGCTGGGGTGGCCGGGTTGTCGCCGGGCCGGATGCTCTTAGCGAGCAACAACCGGTGGCACCGATCGATCTTACCCGTGACCTTGGCTGTCCGTTATTGGGCATTTTCGGTAATGATGACCAGTTCCCCCCGCCGCAAGAGGTGGATCGACACGAACAGGAACTGAAAAAATACGGCAAGGATTACGAATTTCATCGCTATGACGACGCCGGCCACGGTTTTTGGTACTACCACACCGAAAGCTATCGGCCCAAACAGGCCATGGATGCTTGGGAAAAAACCCTGACCTTTATGGCCAAACATCTGAAATAATGCCGGATCCGTTTGTCAATATGATCAAGCCGGTCGGCAGCCAATGTAATCTGACCTGCTTCTATTGTTATTATCTCGGAACCGACAAGAGCTTGGAACAAGAACCGACCGGGCGTATGCCCGATGATTTGCTTGAAAAAGCCATTGTCCAAACAATTAAGGCCAGCCCCGGTCCGGTTGTTTCCTTTGTCTGGCACGGAGGCGAACCGACGCTGGCCGGGCTGGATTTTTATCGAATGGCGGTTTCCATTCAAAAAGCCAATCTGCCGTCCGGATGGTCATGTTGGAACAGCTTGCAGACCAACGGCGTGCTTCTGGACGATGCGTGGTGTGATTTTCTGGCTGAAGCCGGTTTTTCGGTCGGCATCAGTCTGGACGGGTCGGCGGACATACATGATGCCGTCCGTCGCGATCGGGTGGGAAAGGGTACTTATCAACGGGTTGTCGCGGCCGTTCGGCGGTTGCAGGAACGAGGTATCCAACCGGATCTTTTATGCACCGTAACCCGGACGATCGCCGAACAGCCGGTCGAAGTTTACCGCGCTTTACGCGATCTGGAAACCGGTTGGATGCAATTTATACCGATCATCAGGCAGGATCGGGAAGGCCGATTGACAGCCGATTCGGTCAGCGGCGAGGCTTACGGTCGATTCCTTTGTTCGATTTTTGACACATGGCTCGCCCAGGATATCGGTCGGCAGGAGGTGCAGATTTTTGCCGAGATGCTGCTGATTTCCTCCGGTCGATCGGCGACGGTTTGCCAAATGTCACCGACATGCGGCCGGGCCATCGTCGTGGAAAAGGACGGCCGTGTCTTCTCCTGTGATCATTTTGTCACACCGGAGCATTGCCTTGGCAGTTTGCATCACGCTGAGCTGCAGGATTTGCTGGAGTCCGAGGTGCAAGAAACCTTCGGCCGGAACAAAAAAGATTTGTTGCCCGGCCGGTGCCGAGCCTGCTTATGGCTGCGTTTTTGCCACGGTGGCTGTCCGAAAGACCGATTGGCCGGCGGCGCGGGGGGTGAAGAAGGCCTCAATGTGCTTTGTGCCGGTTATCGGCAATTTTTTCAACATGCCGAGAAACCTGTTGCCCGTATGGCTCAACTGCTTAACCAGGGTTTTTCAATCGAAGCCGTTCGCTCGGATTTGAGGGGATATGGCCGAAAGACATTGACCGGTGTCGGCCGTAACGATCCTTGTCCGTGTGGAAGCGGACGCAAAGCCAAGAATTGCTGTTTGCGATAAATGAGAGAAAAGATTGATTTTTTCTCACAAAAAGGGGCTTTCGAAAACAAAAGCCCCTTTACTGATCGATC
>JAAYNF010000049.1 GCA_012520975.1 Clostridiaceae bacterium
ATGGACACCCTTGATGTTCAGCTATGTCTTTCCCACTACTAGGGCAGACTAGGGACTTTAACCCATTAGATTGCGCCCATGCTGGGCGCACATAAAACCCCGGAAAGGCTTATATCAAGCCTTCCCGAGTACACTTCTTTATTTTCTTGACATCAATGCTATCGTCTCAACGTGGCTCGAGAGGACAGAATGAATGTCATTTGAATTTGCCCGTTCTCGGAAACATATCCACTACGTTTTTTGCACTATCGGTTAGCGGGAACATATCGACATTATGAATGACTTAATCTTAACTAAGAAAGTATAACTTTAACATAACTTGATGGGTTTGGTATCACCAAGTCATCTTTCACTGGATGTTTCTGAGATACCGCACTCTTAAAATCAATCAGATCGTTAATGCAGTCATATAAAGCGTTACGAACATCTTTTAGTTCATTCAATAAGCTATCTAGATCTATTTCTATAGACTCAAAGTCTGATGACTCAGCAATAATATTTCCTTTTCAGGCACGAAACATATAAATTAAACAAACAAATATGTTACAAAAAAGCTTGACCACAACAGAGTTGTTCTTGTATCAATATGTACTTCTCTTATATCTGTGTTGCAATGCCCTCTCAATCATTGAGATATCGTCAGCATCAAATTCCTTTTTAGACATTTCAACCGATGCCAGAAATTCCTTATTTTTCTTTAGTGACTTGGCAAGCAACTTCTTATCTTTATCATCAAGCTTAATTTTGTAGAGCAAATTCGCCATAGAGATTACCATACTCTTGTGATTCTTGAAATACGTTCTGAATGAAACACTCTCGGAGGCACACAACTTTTCAAAATCTTGCTCTGTATATTTAGGCTGTAGACCTAAAATCGGGTTAACAAGCAGCATGGTGGAAGCTTCCATGAGGTTAACATATGCACCTAACTCATACTGTTGAGTCTCAGACATCTTGTTGTAATCAGCCCCAAAAGTTTCAATTTTAATAATGGCCCCTGCTAATTTCCCAGCTTCGTCCACTATCCTCTTAATACGCTCACTCAGCTCCACAATCGCAAGCTCGTACGATTTAATATCTCTATTGCTAATAAGGGTAAAAATGTTCTCCAGTCTTTCCTTATCACTTTTCGTCTTGAAAAACATCAATCCGCTGGCAACAATGGAAAGACCTGCGATTGTCCAACCTACTGGCCCAGCAAGCGCTAAAAATGCATTACCTGCTGCCATTCCACCTCCGCCAGCTACCAAAGCACCCCCACCTAACCATGCCAAAGCTGCATTCGTAGCCGCTGCACCACTTAAAGCGGATATGGCGGTCCCTGTAGATGCTACACCAAAGGTTGTCGCAATACCCATAGCCGCTGTAGGACCAAGGGCAGCAACAGCGACACCTGCACCTACGCCAGCAGCTCCCTGACCTGCAGCCTTTACCTTAGTCTTCTTATATTCCATTTCTATGTTTTCTGCTTGCTGCTTCCAATTTACCCTGATAGCTTTCAGTTCTTCATATTTTAACTTATCTTCTTCAGGCACATTTCGAATACGATCAAATAGCGACTGTATCATGTTTAAAGAAGCATATAAATCACTGGTGTGTTGACCCAGTTCTTCAATTTTCTTATTAGTCTTTTTAGCAGCGGCCTCTGCTTTCTGTTGCGCTATTTGAAGTTTTGATAGTTTCTTAGCCATATCATTTTCCTCCAAAAAATTTGTCTATATCTGACTTGCTCTTTAATATTTTGTTGGCTGGAACATTGCGTAATTCTGCCAATGCTGATGATTTCCCAAAAGCCTCTGCATAAGCATCGCTTTTTTCAAAATCATCAATAAACATCAAAAGGTGTGCATCATCATACTTTAGAGACAGAATTTTCAGACCCTCTATGTAATTATTGACGATAGTGATTTCTTTTGACGCAAAATCAGCTTCTCTCTTTGCACGGCCATACGAAATAGCTCTCTTTGTTTCTCCGTACAAGGATATAGTGAATCGACCGACTCCTACGACGTTGAGGCGCAAAACAAATTCAACTGCATTAAAAGAGCCGCCACCCTCTATAAAAGCTCTACCCACCGCATCACCGATATCAACTAAACAGAATGTTCCGTGTGCAACAGTTAACATTCGTTTAACCGTTGGATTGGAGAATGGCTCGCACTTTTTCCACATAAGTGCAAAGGAACGATCTGCCTTTGGTGTTTCTGAGAAGTAGCTGAAAAGACGTCGGATTGCATAAATGAGTCGAACAAGCAGATCATTCAAAAAGACCGGGATAGCTTGTGCAACCTGGAAACGTGTATCGTAACCTTTCTCAAATATGTTTAAAGCCAACTCATTCATGGCCTTATCTGTTTCTGTTACGCTAAGACCCAACTTTGCTTTTATAGCAATAATATCATTGGTCCAAGTCCAGAGCGGTGATGGGATGCCCATTCCACGATTTCCGGCTCTGGCACTGGATTGGGAACCAGCAACATCCGAAATGAGATGCCCTATCCAGTTCGTAAATCCACAAAATAATTTGCTGGGAACATTCCCACCCCGTAATTCCCATTTTCCATCTGCTTTCTGCAAGGAAACAAGTTGCCCATCTGTGACAAAGTGAGAAGAATTCGTGAATTGATCGAGCATCGAAAAGAACAGACCAAGCAAGCTTGGATTATGAGCAAGGGATTTAAAATGATGATTTTTTGCATTTAAATCAAATATTGCCCTTCCTGCATCACCGAGACCAGTCTGGTCATATGGCACTTTGAATTCATTTTCCAAGAATCGTAGTGCTGATTCGAGACTATCAAAATTCTTCTTTTTTGGATGGAAAAGTTTAGCAAAATCCATTGTTCTGTTGGCAAACCACTTATCGGTAATATCGCCAAGAGGAGACTCGCCGGGCTTTCCAACTAAAAATATATCGATAACACCGCATAATGCTCCGGAGCTTGCAGCCAAAGCATAGTCTAACTTATCACAATTTGGTTTCAATTTTTTGATAGAATCGACTGTGTCATTTAAAACAACAAGCTCTGCTTCTGCTTGTGCCAAAGCATCGGCAATGGATGTAGAAAAACCAAAACCATCATCATCAATACTTAAATCAAGAAAAATATCCTTTCTTGTCATCGTTTTACCCATATTACCACCTCGCATACGAACGTCCATCTGATTGGTCACTCATTTCAGTGTATATTATCCCACTTGAATCAAGATTTGTCGTTATCAATTTATCGCAATCTCAGTGTAATAATATTATCACAAATGCAAATTTCAAAGGTCGCGCCACCGGCGACCCTTGAAATTTGCACTCGTATTAAAACCGACACCCTAAACGACACCCCGACACCCCTGTGCCTATGCCGTATATTTTCGTATTAAATTCTGCCTCAATCAATTCCATAGCTTCATTAACCACCTTACAACCATACTATTAATCTCCTCTTTTTTTCTTTCCGTAGTTCTTCGGGAAATAATCCTTTCCAAGTAGCCAAACATACTGGTCAATTTGCTTCAGGTTATATTTATCCAAGCCATAAAAGGCACGGAAATCAATCAGTATGCCTTTGAATTTAATATAGTCTTTCAAATCGCCATCCTGGAAATCTGAGAATCTATTACGATTCCTAAAATAGCGAAGCACCCCATCGACATAGCTATCATAAATCGGATAATCGAGTGGATTGTGATGGCTACAATACTTTGTGGCAAAAGAGTAAAAATTCTTCTCTGCATCACCGATAGTTATATACTGAATATCTCGAACTAGGGTAACATCACCAGCTTTAAGTCTTGAATCAATATCCAGAGCGCATATGTGCTTAGCCACCGGATAGATTGAGAAAATATTCGTACTATAAAAGTCGTTAAGCGTTGATGACTTCAAAAGAACATCGATAATGTCAGTATTCTTTGGGCATAGCTCAAAGAACAGTTTATTAAGCGCATCCTCCTGCAGGTGGTAGTTCTCAAGACGATCCCACTTAGCTAGATAAAACTCAACCTGCTCAATCGATGGATTAGGAACATCGACATCCTTTTTCTTCATACGAGTATATGTACGATTAGCAGCATTCTCCTGCTTAGAGGTTAATGGCTCGGCAGTTCCATCAGAAGCTAAGAATAAACGAAACCTTCTTAGATGAGACAAGTAACTATTAACAAGTGATTTAACATTACCGGTCGAGTTCTTAGAAAGAGCCTGTATTAATGAATCTTTTGCCTCATTCTCGAAATCAGTAGCAGTCACTGCATTCCAGAACAGGTCTTTGCTCCCTTTCCTCCAAAGGTAGAAGGTGTCTGTGTAAGCAGTATTGATTGTTAGTTTTGAAATGTTCTGGCTATGTA
>JAAYNF010000050.1 GCA_012520975.1 Clostridiaceae bacterium
CAAATTGATAGTTTTTGCTGCATGCCCTTAGATAGGCTTTTGCCAAGATTATTTCTTTTATCCCACAGTTCGAATCTTTCCAGTAATTCTCTGGCGTAATTCTCTTCCTGCACACGGTACGCGCGTCCGATAAATTCCAGATGCTCTGAAACGGTCAGCAGGTCATACAAAACGGGTGTTTCCGGCACATAGCCCAGACGACGCTTGACATCGAGAGATTTATTCGGATAACCGTCAATGGTAATGCTGCCGCCAAAACGCAACAATCCGGTGATGCATTTGATCAAGGTCGATTTGCCCGCACCGTTCGGACCGAGCAAAACCGCAATTTCACCGGGGCGGACCTTCAGGCTGACATGATCGTTGGCCACCAGCTTTCCGTAAGATTTGCAGACCTCGTTGACATCAAGCATGACGCACCCTCCGATCTATGACTGCTGCTATTATAATTATATAACAAATGCATAGTCCATATTTAGCGTAGTATGCGTCCGATACAGAGTCAATATAGGACTTGTATAGTTGGTGTAAAATAAAAAAGACCAGCTTTCGGCATGATTGATGGCTGTAATATGTGTGTGTAATAGGTGCTAATAATGAAGAACACTGGTATTAATATATTATGGTGGTATAATGTGTGCGAGATCCCAGGATCTCATCAATACGCGAAAAATGACAGCCGTGCTTAAAAACGAAAGGATCAGGAAGGCACTTGCAATAACAGAAGTTTGAAAATTTTGTTTTTGGGAGTGGAAAATTATGAGCTATAGCTTAATTGTGTCAACTGCGTACTATGCGAGCGGTTGTTTTTACCTGATTTTTGGTACTTATGCAGTAGCTGCTAATGCAAAAAGCCATATCAACAGGCTGTTTCTGCTCGTAACAAGCTCATTGGCAATTTGGTCATTTGCATATTCCCTTTCAAACTCAGCACCGACGGCGGAAGCGAGTGCCTTTTGGAGATGCATGTCTGTTTTGGGCTGGGGATTTTTTCATAATCTTTTACTCCACTTTGCGTTAATCCTGACAAAACATCGCTTTCAATTAAACAAGCCAGGCAGAGTGATTCTCTTCTATTTGCCTTCCGTTATCAATGTCATTCTGTTTGCGCCCTTCGGATTTCTTGCGGAGAAACAATATGAAATGGTGCCGAGCGACTTCGGATGGAGGAATGTGCTTTCCGCAAATTTGGGTCAGGCTTGGATTAACGTCTACTACATTTCATATACGGCCGTTGCCGTCCTGTTACTGATTCGCTGGTGGAAAAAAATTAAGCCTCAGACCCCTCTGAAGCGGCAGGTGACGCATTTCCTCATATCCATACTGCTCCCCTTTGTTTTGGGATCGATAACGGATATTTTGCCCGGCGTATTAGGATTAAAGCAGATGCCCAGAAATGCGATTGTGCTTTTGATGTTGCCCACAGTACTTTTGTTTAGAATGTTGAGAAAATCCGGTGTTCTCATTGAAAGAACCAGAACAGATGCTTTCCGTCCGGATACCGATGTTTTGCCGGAAGAAGGCCGATTGCGTTTGTTTGAAACCGCAGCGGCCATATTTACAATCGGTGCCGCAGGGTCTCTTTATTCAGGATATTTTATCGCGGGAGGGGATTTGGCAAAAGAATTTTTACTTGCTGCAGTGGTCATAATTATTGGTGCATCTTTAAGGTTTATACCGTATATAACGAGAAACCATACCATACAAAACACCCTCTTTCTGATATTAAGTGTTGTGGGCATGTCTTTTTTCATAATGAAAGATATTGGAGCAATAACAGTATGGGCAGTGTATATAATATTTCTTCTGTATTCCATTGTCCTTAATAGTAACGTCCATACTTTTATATTTTTGGTCATTACCCTGATCATTCAGGTTATTCTTGGGATACTTTATCCGAAGGTTTATACCGTTATCGACAGTGCTCAGTATGTGAAAAG
Source organism: Clostridiaceae bacterium (assembly GCA_012520975.1). Taxonomy (GTDB): domain Bacteria; phylum Bacillota; class Clostridia; order Saccharofermentanales; family UBA5734; genus UBA8949. Next base: position 1,941 of record JAAYNF010000050.1, read on the forward strand.
AGTTTTTATTATTGTACTTTCTTTTTTTGCCGTGCGATACCTGACAAGCGAGTATGCTTCAAAGCTGCAAGGATATCAAAGATTTGCAAAAGAACAAGAAGTGCTTGAAAGAATTTCAACCAACTTTCTTTCGGTCAACAACGAAAATGCCAATGAGAAAGCTGACGAAATGTTTAAATTGGCTGCTGAAATACTTGATTTTGATAACGCATATTTATTCGAGTTCGACGCAGGTTATGAAAATGCAACGGTGCTCAATACGTATACAAGAAATATTGAGGGTAAATTATCTCTTTTTGATCCGGGAACGAAGTTTAAGACAGCGGATTTTCCCGAAGTTGAAACCCTGATAGCTCGAAAGTTACCTATACTGTGTGAAGATGTCGCAGATATTTCTGGCGATGAAGCCGGAGATCAAAGGAAATTTTTCCTGTCGAGAGGAATCAACTCCTTTTTTGCACTACCATTAACAATCGACAACAAGACAGAAGGATTTTTTGTCATTGAATACAGTGATCGAAGTGATACAAGATTCACGGAAAGCCGATTACACTTTTTGAAAATTATTGCAAATATATTGGGAGACACAAGGAAAAAGATTTTATACGAAGAAAGACTCTATAACTTTGCTTATTTTGATGAAACCACAAAATTGGCGAACAGGAATATGCTGATCAGGAGACTGGAGCAAAGCATACATGACAAAAACGAATCAGGGGAAGTAGCTGTTTTTAATATTGAACTTGAGAACCTGAGGATGATTAAAGATACCTTCGGTCATAGTGTAGGTGAACAGGTCGTGATAAAAGCGGCGACAATTCTCGAAAAGCTGTTAGAGGGATGTTGTTATCTTTCAAGGACAGGTGAAGGCGAGTTTGTTGTTGTTCTGCCTCAGGTGGAAAATCCTGAGCATATACAGGAGTGCGCAAAAAGGTTGCTTGCTTCTTTTTCTCGTCCCATATCAACCGATACAGGAATAGAAGCATTATTCGTCGCTGTCCGTATAGGCATAGCCGTGTATCCGGATGATGGAAGAGATGCGACCACTCTTTTGAGGAGTGCCGATTTGGCGGGCTATGAAGCGAAAAGCAGTCATGAGAGGATTGTTTTCTATGCGGAACGGCTGGAAAGCCATATTGCGGAAACCACCTTGTTTACGAACAGGCTTTTCAGATCGTTGCAAAATGACGAGTTTTTCTTGGAGTTTCAACCACAGATCAGCTGCGATACAGGAAAAACCGTCGGGATAGAAGCCTTGCTCAGATGGACCAGTGACGACAACAAAAGAGTACCACCGGATCGATTCATCCCGATTCTTGAGCAAACGGGATTGATTTATGATGTGGGGCTCTGGGTTTTGGATCAAACGCTTCAAGAGCAAAAAAGGCTTGTTAAAAACGGCTTTTCACATCTTCGCTGTTCTGTAAACGTATCAGTTGTACAATTCGAAGAAGAAAATTTCGTTCTTGATTTTGCAAAAATAATACGGGAAAGTCAGGTAAATCCCAAATATATTGAGCTGGAAATTACCGAAAGTTTGTTCTCTGAAAATCCTGAGGAAATAATTAAAAAACTTTACAAATTAAAAGAGTTGGGAGTCAAAATTGCCATCGATGATTTCGGCAGAGGATATTCATCATTAAATCGGTTGAAAGTGGTGCCTTTTGACAGAATAAAAATAGACAAAGAGATTATCGATTATATCGATTTGGAAAGAAAAAGGGCTCCTTTGACCGAAACGATTATTTCATTAGCCAGAACCTTTAGGGCGAATGTTACCGCCGAAGGTGTAGAAACCAAGGAACAGGCGGATTTTCTGAAAAGCTTGGCCTGCGATGAAATACAAGGGTATTATTTTTCGAGACCTCTCTCACCGACGGCGCTGGAAAAATTTCTTAAAAAAGAAAATGATATGGGATTAAAAAATTGTGTTGACAAAAGATAAAAGGAGATGATAAAGTAGGCCAATACAATTGAATATGTCTTAAATGCGTTTGAGCAGAAAGAGTAGTTGGGCGAAAAGCTTCAGAGAATTGCCGGGTGGTGCGAGGCAACAGTAATACCCCAATGAAGTTCATTCTTGCGAGCGGTGTGTTGAACTGATAGTAGGCACAACGGGTGCGACCGTTATATGGCTAAGACTTTTAAGCCTATTGAGGTCTCGACCGAGAGGTCGATACGAAAGCAGAGTGGTACCGCGATATTTTATCGTCCCTGTTGAAAAACCGGGACGATTTTTTATTGTATTCGCACATTTATGTGGTGAATAAATAAAACAAAAGGATGAAAAAGGAGAAACTCAAAATGAAAAAGATATTATCGGTCATGCTGGTTGCTATGCTTTTGCTGGCTTCATTAACCGCCTGCGGCAGCAATCCCAACAACAAACCTGAAACCAAAGCAACCAATTATACTGTCGGCATCTGCCAGCTGATGGTTCACGACGCTCTGGATCAGGCAACGCAGGGCTTCATCGACGCCCTGACCCAAGCGGTGGAAGCTGCCGGCCATACGGTTGAGTTTGACACTCAGGTTGCAGGCGAAGCAAATCTTTGCCCCACCGTTATCAACACATTCATTGCGAAGAAGGTTGATCTGATCATGGCAAATGCAACGCCTGCTTTGCTGGCGGCTGCAAATGCTACTGCAAGCATCCCTGTCCTGGGCACCTCTATCACCGATTACGCCGATACTTTCGCCGGCGATATTCCTGCCAATGTGTCCGGTACTTCGGATGCCGTTCCTTTTGCTGAACAGGCCCGGATGATGATCGAAACCCTCGGCCTGGTTGCCGGTGATCTTGTTGGCGTCCTGTACTGCACCAACGAGTCCAACTCCCTGATCCAGTACAAGGCTGTTAAGGAACTGTTTGAGTCTGAGGGCATTGTCGTCAAGGCCTACACCTTCTCCGAAACCACCGAGCTGCAGACCGTCGCAACTTCTATGGCTAACGAATGCAAGGCTGTTTACATTCCTTCCGACAACACCGTTGCCGCCAACGACACCATTGTCGGCACCATCTGCACCGAGAAGAACGTTCCGATCTACACTAGCTATGGCGGCACTGTCTGCTACGCAAGCTTGTCCATCAGCTACTATGATCTGGGTGTTGAGACCGGCAAAATGGCCGCTCAGGTCCTGATAGAAAAAAAGGCTGTTTCCGACATCAAGATCATGACCCTGACTCCCACCGTCGTTTACAACGAAGAACTGTGCGCTCAGTTGGGCATCGAAGTTCCTGCCAACTGATGATAATTGTTTGAGGTAGAAAAATGGCATTCATATACGCATTGCCCGGTGCGGTTGCGGAGGGCCTGATCTGGGGGCTGATGGCGATCGGCGTCTATCTTTCCTACAAAGTACTTGATATTGCGGATCTGACTGTGGACGGCTCCGTTTGCACCGGCGCATGCGTATGCGCAGTGCTGTTGGCGAGGGGTGCTCCCGTTTGGTTGTGTGTTATCGCGGCGTTTTTTGCCGGTGCGTTGGCGGGCGTTATAACCGGCCTTCTGCACACCGCCTTGGGGATACCGTCCATTCTGGCCGGCATTTTAACGCAGCTGATGCTATATTCGGTGAATCTTTACATTCTTGGCGGCCGGTCTCTGGTTGCGATTAATCCGCGCGCAAGCAAACTGCTGGTGCATATGAGCAATAATCTTCGCTCCATTGTCGCGATGGGGATTTTTGTGACGGCCACGATAATTGCGCTTTGGTTGTTCTTCTACACCGAGATCGGCTTGACCTTAAAGTCCACCGGCGATAACCCTGATATGAGCCGTGCCCAGAGCGTCAACGTGAAGTTCAGCCAAGTGCTGGGTTTGGCGATTTCAAACGGAATCGTCGCGCTGGCCGGTTCGATGCTTGCCCAGTACAAAGGCTCCGCAAACATCAACGATGGCCGTGGCGCAATCGTTATCGGCCTTGCGGCTATCTTTATCGGTCTTTCGGTCTCGCTTAAAATCAAGCCCAACTTTGTTGTAAGTCTGATAGGTGTTGTAGGCGGCGGTATCGTCTACTATATCGTCTACAGCTTTGTTATTCTCCTCGGGCTGAAAACGGACTATTTGAAGATGCTTTCCGCCATCATCGTTGCAGTGTTCCTGGCGGTGCCTTATTTAAAAAGAGAGTATTTCACTAGGCAACGCGAGTTGCACCCCAATGATACCAACGCCCGGATCGGAGGTGGGGAAAATGCTTAAAATCACCAACCTGCAAAAGACATTCAATCCGGGAACGGTCAACGCAAAAACCGCTCTTGATGGGATCGATCTTCATTTGAAGAACGGCGATTTCGTCACGGTGATTGGAAGCAACGGTGCCGGGAAATCCACTCTGCTGAACGCGATTGCCGGTGTTTGGAAGCCTGACTTTGGCACCATTGAAATTGACGGCATTGATGTAACCCAGATGCCTGAATACCGTCGGGCAAAGTTTTTGGGCAGAGTGTTTCAGGATCCCATGAAGGGCACGGCGCCTGATATGGAGATCGCGGAAAATCTTGCCATTGCCGCAAGACGAGGCACCAAACGCAGGTTTGTCTGGGGCGTTCGGAAAGAAGAACGTGTTCGCTACAAGAAACTTCTTGCGACACTGGAACTAGGGCTGGAAGACCGGCTTTCCAGCAAAGTCGGTCTTCTTTCCGGCGGTCAACGGCAGGCGATTACGTTGCTGATGGCCACGCTGAACCGCCCGAAGCTGCTGCTATTGGACGAGCATACTGCGGCGCTCGACCCCAAGACAGCTCCAAAAGTCCTTGAGCTTACCGACCAGATCGTACACAAAAACAAGCTGACCACCCTGATGATCACCCATAACATGAAGGATGCCATCGCACACGGCAACCGTTTGATTATGATGCACGAGGGCAGAATTGTCGTGGATATTTCCGGCGATGAGAAAAAGAAGCTCACTGTTGAACAGCTGCTGAATCTGTTTACTCAGGCAAGCGGCGGCGCGGTTGATGACGAGATGGTTTTGAGCTGAGAAGGAAGGATCATAGGCAGAGTTTCTGTTGCTGTTCCCAATTCGAAGCACGCCGCTGGCAAACTGCATCTTACCCGCAGGAATCTACCACTTGCCTCAAAACCAAAGATAAAATGGAATGCTTCCAATATAATGGGATTGCGAGGGAAAAGAGGTGATACCGATTGAAAATCGAAATCAAGGTGCTGCCGGAAACCGAAGAACCATATGCCGTTATCTACACAAGCGAGATAACCCCGGAGGTTCGCCGTGCGGCAGAACTGCTCAATATGGAAAGCACCGGTGTTATTTCCGTGGTGGAAAACGAACGGATCATCGTGCTTCGCCCCGATGAAATCTACATGGTCAGGGTCGAGAACGAAAAGACGGTGGTATACACCAAAGCAAAACAGTACAGCAGCGGAAAGCGCCTTTACGAATTTGAAGAAATCCTAGGGGATGGATTTATGAGGATTTCTAAAAGTACGCTTGCAAACCTGCATTATCTTGATTACGTTGAACCGACCTTGGGCGGACTTATGCTTGTCGTTCTGAAAAACGGCTGCAAGGACTATATTTCACGGAAGTATCTTCCATCTTTCAAAAAATACCTGGGCTTATAAGGAGGTTTTATTATGAAATCTAAAAGAAATGTTTTACTTGTCAATACGCTTATCTCCATCGGTTTAGCTGCTGCTATTTTCGTTATCATTGGCGTTGTGTTCGATGCCAGTTGCAATGGTAACTTGCAAATGACCAATTACTCATTTTCAAAAATGGCGGCCGGTGTGCTTGCAACCGGATTAGGCTTTGGTCTGCCGACCGTCATCTATGGAAATGAAAATATGTCCCTTCCGATTCAAACACTGATTCACATGGGGATTGGGTGCGTTGTCATGATTATCACGGCATTTCTTGTCGGATGGATTCCGACAGAAAAAGGTGCTCTTGCGATAATCGTCACCATCGTCGTCG
>JAAYNF010000051.1 GCA_012520975.1 Clostridiaceae bacterium
AAGATTTGTCTGGATCCGGAGTTCTGCTCACCACATCTTTTGTGATGCCAATACTGCCTTCCGGTATGGTAGGCAGGTTGAACTTGATGCGCAGGTTGGATGCGCCCGCGCCACGTTCCATGTAGAACATCTTGAGTGTATGATTGCTGTAATCCGCGAATGTATTGCCGGCAAATCCGGCGGTTGAGGCACCTGCTGCAGCAAACATATCCTTGATGGTTGTTTGACGCCAGACGGTAGGTTCGCCTGTTGGGGTATCCGTCCATCTGACAACTCCGGTTACGAAATTAATGCTGCCGCTCTGCGCGTCATGAATGCCGCCCAGGTCCAGTACCAGGATACCATCAATAAACACCCACATGTCATCGTCGCCGGTGAATTCAAAGATCATGGGTTGTTCATCGACCTTGCCGTCCTTGGGCTGGTAGAAATTGGCTTCCAAAGACATGCCGAAATAGTAGTTGTTTTCTTGGTTGAAGCCATACAGGGGTTCGTTATATCGAGGATCTCCTGACGATAGTGGCTGGCCCAGGTAGTCATATAGATTACGATTAACGACCTTATTAATATCTAAGGTATTATAGGGCATGAAATTGCCGCGCTTATAGTAGTAATGCATTTGGCTACTGCTTGGTGATCCTAATTGGTTGTAAACGGTGAAATTACTTCCTCCAAAACTGGCGAAAGTTTCAGCGCCGTTGTAGTAGAAGTAGCCGGTGTCGTCATAAACAGACTTCAGGAACAAATGATTGGCAGGTGTACCGCCGCCAAACCATGTTCCAGGGGTTGACATGGGCGTGCCACCGGCTGTTACGGGATATCCATTAACCAAAGAAGGCCTGACCAGGTTTTCTTTGGTTGTGCCATCGCCGTATAAGCCACCAAGCCTCTTTGTCTGAGTGCTGTTTTGCGCATCGCTCCAATCAAACATTTTCATGTTGACGCCCAGCGCCGTACTGTCAACAGTGGCGACCGTTGTCAACGAAGGAGCAGCTGCAACTTGATCCTCTAAAAGGCCTAGACCGGCCGGCAAGTTGAGTGCTATCAAAAGAACGGACAATAAGATGGAAAAAGTTCTTTTTACTATAGTATTTCGAGTCATTTTACAACCCCCTGTTCTTGATCCGAAGAAGTACGAATTTGAAAAACAAGCCTCCTGAAAGGTTTACACAATTGATTCAGATGAAAAATACCTTGATCGGCACCTGGTCGATTCCCGCAGAAGCAAAGCGGGACAAGCGTAAGAAAAGGTAGCCGAACGGTTTACCGATAGCAACGATGGATGATTTTCTACTGCCACTGGGAACATTATGATGAGTGAGACAAGAAACGATTCGGTATTGTTTATCGTTGTCATAAAAAACACCTCCAGCACATAAAGACAACAAACAACATTACAAAACGATGTGTTTGCTTGCTTTAGTCTGGAGGCAAGCGCTCTATTTTCAGCCGCGTTTTGAAAGGATAAACGTGGTTAACCTATGAACTTGTCTCAAGTTTATCATGGCCATTTGTAAATTGTCAACAGTTAAGTAATCAATATTACCCCGGAATGTAAAATGTTTGTAATATCGTTATAGTTCGGGATTTATTCATGTCAATATTTCGCTATACGTATTGACAGAGCCCACACAGTTATTTATAGTGCAAGTGTAATATCACATATAGTACACTTGAAAGGATAACCATGCTGGTCATTGATCTGCTTAGCCGAGTGCCTATCTATGAGCAAATTAAAAACCAGATCATGGAATTGATTGTGGTAGGTGCTCTCAAGCCGAATGATATGTTGCCTTCAATACGGGCTCTGGCCTCGCAGCTGGCACTGAATTTCAACACGGTTAAAAAGGCGTTTCAAGACCTGGAGGCCGACGGAGTTCTTTACACGGTCGTTGGACGCGGCACTTTTGTCGCCGAGGGGGCCATGAGCAGTGACCATCTCCGGAACCGCGCCATCGAGCGGTTTAAATCGGAGCTGAGTGTGGCCCGGGCCAGCGGCCTGACCGAGCAGCAGGTTTCAGAGATGGTGGCCGAAGCCTATGCCAATTTTCGGAGGGATGTGCAGGCATGATTGAAGTACGCAATGTCACCAAACGCTACGGCAAGCTCGCAGCACTCGAAGATCTTGAACTCAAGATTGAGAAATCCAGTGTTTATGGACTGGTAGGTTATAACGGAGCGGGAAAAACCACCCTGCTTAAAATCATGATGGGCATCTACAGACCGGACAGCGGAAAGGTTCTGGTAGATGGCGAGATCGTGTACGACAACGCGCTGATCCGGCAAACGATGGTGATGGTGCCCGACGAAATTTATTTTCTTTCCCAGGCCTCGATCGCCGAAATGTCAGCATATTACAAGGGCTTTTATCCGCGCTGGAGTAATGCGGTCCAACAGAAACTTGTCAAAGTGTTTCATCTGGACGAAAAAGAACGAATTGCCCGTTTTTCCAAGGGAATGCAACGCCAAGCGGCGATCGTCCTGGCGCTTTCGACTCGCCCTTCCTATTTGCTGCTCGACGAGCCTTTTGACGGATTGGATCCCGTCATGCGCGATACGGTACGCCGCCTGATTCTGGAAATGATTGCCGGCACCGAAACCACCGTGGTCATCTCATCCCACAATCTGCGTGAACTGGAGGATCTTTGCGACCATATCGGCATCATCGACCATCGCCGGATTGTTTATGACAACTCGATCGAGGCACTGCGGGCTCAAAGGGTGCGCTACCGTGTGGCGCTGCCCCATGCTGCGTCGGCGGAAGATTTTGCCGCGATCAGCCTGAAAGACCTCGTCTGCATTGGTCAGGCGGCGACTTTTGTCGCCCGGGAAAGCGAAGCCGAAGCCGATGAAAAACTCAGATCGCTGAACCCGGTACTGGTGGAAAAATTCCCGCTGACCCTCGAGGAACTGTTTCTTGATGAAATGGAGGCAAAAGAAGATGACTTTACCGGTCTTTTCGATGAAGAATAAACCATTGCGGCACGCCTTCCGGGTCGCGCTGAAAGAGGGTATGATCCTCGGTATGATCAGCACGTTGTTGTTTTCAGGAATGCTGGTTTTACCAATTGCCGCCCTGTTCGCAAACAACCCGAGCCGTACGAGCAAAATTATCTTTTATATGGGGAGCATGGAATTCCCCGAGCCGATACTGCTTTTAATCGTACTTTCAGCCGTCGTGCAGGCGTTGTTCTCATTTCCTATGCTGTACCGGAGGGATTCCGCCGGTTTTTATTTTGGGATCGGACTCAGCCGCAGCCAACTTTTCGGGGCGCGATTTGCCGCCGGAATGACATGGCAGACCGTGGCCGTGCTGGTCGCTATTGCCGGCGGCGTTGCGGTCAACCTTGCCCAACCGGATTACACAGCAGCCCACACAGGATTGCTCCTCGGCAATTCCCTGATCGTTGGATTTGGCATGCTGCTGACGGCACTGATTGCTTTTTCTGTTACCATCCTTGTCTGCGCATTGGTGGGAACACTTGCTGAGGCAATTGTGTACGCTCTTCTTGCCTTGCTGCTGCCCACATTTTTCTTTTTCGGTCTGAATGGCCAGATGGTTGCTTTCTTGTGGGGAAACGCTCACGATGTGAAGAACATCTGGGGATACTACAATCTACCGGACAATCTGGTGGTCAGCCTGCAAAGATTCAATCCGTTGTTTTATTTTAGCGAACCGTTTGCAGCTTATGGCAGCCCTCGTATCGCCGGACAGATGATTTCTGCCGAACCGGTCTGGAGCACCCTGTTGGGATGGCTGTTGGCCGCGGCAATTCTGGTGTGGCTGGCGCGGCATTTTTTTATCCGACGCCCGGTGGAGAAGACCGGCCTGCGTGGGACCTGCAAATCCTTGGGGTTCATCCTGATCTTGCCTTTGATTTACGCTATTTGCTCATACCCATTGTACCGGTCAGGCCTAGGCCTGGCAGCCATACCGGTTTCGACAGCCGTTGCGATCGGCATCGGCTTGGCTGCGGTGGTTTTTTTGGGGCTGGCTTTCCCGCTGCGCCTGCTCATTCCCGCTGTGTGGAAAGGCCTGCTGGCTTTTCCGGTGTATCTGATCATCGTAGGGATCAGCAGTGTCATTCTCTTGGCCGGAGGACTTGGCTATAGAGATTATCAACCGAAAGTTGAGGATGTAACCCGGGTGAGCATCTCTTACAAGGGTATCCCCAACTTGGTTTTGGGGGATAGCTACGGTTATGGAGGCGGCTTGATCAATATCAACAACAATAGGCAGCTGACTTTGGATGCGCCTGAAGATGTTAAGATGGCGCTGGCCTTGCACAGGCGATTGATTGACCAAGGCGGCGCGCAAACGGGAAGATCCATTTCCAGCTATACCTTGGTGCAATACACTCTGCAAAACGGAAGACAGGTCAGCCGATTTTATTCAACAGCCACCCGCGATGTTCTGGATTCCATGCTGTCACTGGATGATACAATGGCTTTTCAAGAGCTGTTCCGAGGATATATGAACGGAATCGATCCGAAGGCTGAGAATCCGGAACAACCCTGTCTCGATGCTTCCTCGCCTTTTTCGCAGGGCGTGCTTTATCTGACATCACCTCTGTCCGACCGGCTCGTTTTGCTTGACAAGGAATTTGCTTTACGAGTTCGCCGGACACTTGCGGAAGACGTGGCAAACCAATCCATCGAAGACCGATACAAGCCATCCGTCCCTGAAAATTTCACGCTTTATTTTTATTTATTAGAAGATATATATCACGTAGAATCAAACGGATACACGGATCCGCAAATCATTGACCTGAATCGCTTTAATCCGGGGTTCCTTTCTTGGATCAACATTGATTCGTCCTGCCCCAAGACCCTGATGCTCTTAACCGCGATTTCCAGAGAACCGGAAACCAAGGGAATCGAATCAATTCAGGTCATCGGTCCCTATTGGGATATTCTGATGAATGTTGACCATCAGGATCTTGAAGCCTGCTTTTCCTCAAATCCTGAGAATCCGGAGACGATTGACAGCATGTTAAAGCAGGCTAAAATCACTCCCGGGGTGACGACATATGACCCGAATCGCATCGACGAACTTTTCAAAGCCAGCCGGGGCTTCTATTTTGCCGGCGACAACGGGTACTTGATCCTGATCAAGCTTCATGGCAGCAAGACGTGCCTGAAGCGGTACATCCCCCGTGCGGAATTACCGGAGTGGGCCAAATAAATCATGTATGACTTGTGCTGTTAGCATGCCCCCTCAACGGCCTCCTCGGCCGCTAAGATTCATTTTTCTGTATTTTGTTGGCGGCATGCCGTGTGCCTTCTTGAAGGTCTTGGTGAAATGATCCACCGACTCGTACCCGAGATAGTCAGCGATATCACTTATTTTCATCTGGGTGTTGTTTAAATATTCCAGAGCTTTTCCCATTTTTAGCTCCCGGAGCAGCGAGGTGAAGTTTTGATTCAGATTTTTCTTGATAAGCCGGCTTAAATATGCTTCATTGAAATGAAATTTTTTTGCAAGGGAGGATAAAGTTACTGTTTGAAAATTCTGTTGGATGTATTGCAGAATTGAAACGAAACCTAAATCCTTATCGATATAGTCATCAATATTGTAAAGCCTGATTGTGTCGCTGTATTTTCTTAGGCAGTAAACCAAAAAAAGATTCAAAAGGCTAACGCA
>JAAYNF010000052.1 GCA_012520975.1 Clostridiaceae bacterium
TTGAACGAGCCCGACGGACCAAGCGCCGCATGGCATTGCCGGAAACCGATGACCGTATCCTGCAGGCTGCGCGAAAGGCCAAGGATTTGGGCATCATCGAGCCGGTTCTGCTCGGCGATCCCGAAGAGCTGAGAGAACGCGCCGCCGGCTTGGGCATCAATTTTGATGATATTGAGATTATTAATTATCCGGACGAAGCGCTTTTCCAACAGGTTGCCGAAGCATATGTAGCCGTCAAAGACGATTTTTCAGTTAAAGGAATCGTACGGAAAATGAAAGATCGTGTCAGCGCCGCGATGATCCTTTTGGTAGCCGGCCGCGTTGATTGCGTTATGGCCGGAATCAGCCACTCCACCGCCGAAGTTGTGCTGGCCGGCCAGATGTTCGTGGGTACCCAGCCGGGAATCAATACCATTTCCAGCATGGGCGTCATGGATATTCCGGGCTGGCAAGGCTCGGAGGGGCACCTCTTGGCTTTCTCCGATTCTGCGGTCAATGCCGAGCCCGACGCATCGGAATTGGCGGACATTGCCATTACCACTGCCGATACGATGCATCGCCTGTTTGACTGGGAACCTCGTGTTGCCCTGTTGTCTTTTTCAACCAAAGGCAGCACCGAGCATCCTCAGGTTGACAAAGTGCGTTCGGCTCTTGAAATTGCTCGAAAGCGACGGCCGGAACTCAAAATTGACGGCGAATTCCAGCTGGATGCCGCCATCATTCCCGAAATTGCCGCTCGCAAGGTTAAAGAGCCCAGCGATGTGGCCGGGAAGGCCAATATTGTCATTTATCCCAATCTCTCGGCCGGAAATATCGGTGTCAAACTGGTTCAGATTTTCGGCAATGCCAATGCCTACGGCCCGATGCTTCAGGGTTTTGCCAAATCCATCGGTGATTTTTCCAGAAGCGCGCCCATCGATGAAATGATTGGCAATATGGCGATGGTGGCCCTAAATGTTGAATGATTTTTCCAGTGTCGTTGACCAAGCCAAGTTCTTGCCGCAGCGGCATCGGAGCGGCGGTTTGAAAGGAAATCGCAACATGACCAACAAAGAGATTCTCATGGCTTTTTATGAAGAGGTTTTTAACGGTCACGATGCCGATGCCGCCCGCAAGTATCTGCGGGAAGACTATATTCAGCACAATCCGGGAGTTGGCCAGGGGCGCGAAGCCTTCATCGAGGCTTTTCGTAAAAAATTCGAACAGGTGCCTCACTTTCACCTTGACGTTAAAAGGATCATTGTCGAAGGCGACATGGCGGCGGTTCATATACATGCTACCGGCCTTCCGGGAAAAAATGAAAGCGTCGTTGTCGACATTTATCGATTCCAGGACCGACTGCTTGCCGAGCATTGGGACTGTCTGATGCCCATTCCTCAGGATATGCTGGGTAATAATATCTATTTTTAATGCGAAAGCATCAACACGAATCAATGAATCAGAAGTTGCAGGAGGTCATTGTTTATGAAACAAATGGAATGTGATGTGGTTGTCATCGCTGCCGGTCCGGCCGGCTTGGCGGCGGCAGTATCGGCGGCCGAACGGGATGCTCAGGTCATCATCCTGGAAAAAGCCAACACAACCGGTGGTGCCAGCAATATGGGCATGGGGCCCTTGGGAGTGGAAACCAGAATTCAACGTGAAAGCCTGATTGGTCTGACCAGAGAGGAGGCTTTTCAGAAATTCATGGACTACACCCATTGGCGTGTCGATGCGCGGCTGGTCAGAGAATACCTTTATAAATCGGCGGATACGATTGAATGGCTGGAAGAGATGGGCGTTGAGTTCTTCGGCGCATACCGTTATTTTCCCGAATCCGAAGCCACCTGGCACATTGTCAAGCCTGAAAGCGGCGAAATGGGCCCACGCGCCGCTTCTTCGATGATGAGAATCTTGACCGAGCGAGCTCAAGAATTGGGTGCTGAGGTGCTGCTGGAAA
>JAAYNF010000053.1 GCA_012520975.1 Clostridiaceae bacterium
AGTGTTTGGGCAGAATATCTAATAGATTTTTCTTGGTTGATTTCTTTTTATTGGAGAAACATATGAAGCAAAACATTGCGGCTGAAGGCGAGCTGATCCTTGAAACAAAAAATTTGTGCAAGCAGTTTGGGCCGACAACGGCATTGGATCAAGTCAGTATAAAAATTCATCGCGGTGAAATCAGGGGCTTGATCGGCGAGAACGGTTCGGGCAAATCCACGCTTGCCTCGGTCATTTCCGGCATGCTTCAACCGACCAGTGGTGAAATGTTCTACCATGGAGAAATATATCGCCCTAAAACCATGCTTGAGGGCGGGAATCTTGGTATCGGAATGATCGTTCAAGAGCAGGGCTATGTCTCGGGCATTACGATCGCGCAGAATATTTTTCTGGGCGAGGAAGGACGATTTCGCAAGGGCGGATTTATTTCCGCCAAAGCCATGAATCGGGCGGCCAATGAGGCGCTGGCCGAGATCGGCTTTACCGATGTGGACGCTGCTCAGTATATTGATGAGCTCGACCTTCAGGACCGCAAGATGATTGAAATTGCCAGAGTCATGATCAATCGTCCGGAGATTCTGCTTGTCGACGAAACGACAACAGCGCTTTCCCAGCATGGGCGGGAGATCATATACAACATTATGGCCAAGATGCGTGATGAAGGGAAAGCGGTGATTTTTATCTCTCACGATCTGGATGAACTGATGGCTCGTTGCGATGCCATGACCGTGTTGCGTGACGGTAAGTTGATTGCGACACTGGATAAAGAAGATTTTGCCGCCGATGCCATCAAGCGCTACATGGTCGGCCGCGACATGAGCGGGAAATACTATCGTGAAGACAATGAAAGATCACATCAGGAAACCGTGGTTCTGGATGTTGACAACGTCACGACCGGCAGCGGCCTGCTCATCAATTTTTCTCTGCAGCTTCATCAAGGTGAGATTCTCGGCATCGGCGGTCTGTCGCACTGTGGGATGCACGAGCTGGGCAAGGCCATTTTCGGAGAGGAAAAGCTTTTGACCGGAACGGTCACCCACGTGCCGTCCGGGGCAAAAATAAAATCAGCCAGGGATGCCATGCGCCATGGATTTGGCTATGTTTCCAAGGATCGTGACCAAGAGGCGTTGGTTCTGACAGCATCGGTCAAAGACAATATTAGTTCGGCCGGTCTGGATCGCATCAATTCAGGTCCGTTTATTTTCCCCCGGAAAGAAAAAGACTATGTTGAAACTCAGGTGGAGCGCTTGTCCATCAAATGTACGAGCATCAATCAAATCGTCCAATATCTCTCGGGCGGCAACAAGCAAAAGGTTGTTTTCGGCAAATGGATCGGTCGCGACTGCGACATTCTCGTGTTGGATTGTCCGACCCGCGGCGTTGACATCGGCGTCAAGGCCGCGATGTATCAGTTGATAGAAGATATGAAAAATCAAGGGAAGTCGATCGTCATGATCTCGGAGGAATTGACCGAGCTGATCGGCATGACCGACCGTCTCTTGATCCTCAAAAATGGTCGTTTGTCCGGTGAATTTTTTCGTGGAGCCATGTCGGAGCACGAAATAATCAACTGTATGATTTAATCATGATCTGAACAAGGAGCTGTCGATGCTGAAAAAGTATTGGGATGTAATCAAGAACTATTTCCCACTTCTGGGTTTTTTCTTGGTTGTTGCCTTTTTTGCGATTACGACCGATGGCGGAATTTTGCGTCCGCTCAGCCTGCAGAGCATTCTCAATTCAACCATGACCGGCGCGCTGGTCTCATTGGGCGCGGTTTTTGTTTTCGGTTCCGGTAATTTTGACATGTCGCTGGGCGGTGCCATCTGCCTGACGGCGGTGCTCGGCGGATATGCCGCCATCGCGACCGGCAGCATCTTGGTGGCTTTTTTAGTTTGCATGGGCGTCTCGCTCGCCTTAGGCATTTTGAAAGGTTTGTTTGCGGCGTTTGTTGACGTGCCGCTGTTCATTGTCACGATTGTTTTAGGGTTCATCCTGACAGCTATTGTTCTGGTTATGATGGGTGATACCGTCAGCATTTATCTGAGCGAGGCCGTGACGCCGATCCGGTCATTTACCTTTGCCGAGATGACCACAATCAATATCGTTGTGCTGGGGGCATATTTTATCCTTTGCTTGATTCTGTTTAATTACACACCATTGGGACGTCAGATCAAAATCCAGGGCGGCAATCCGATTACCGCCCGTCAATCCGGAATCAACAGCAAGAAGGTAAAACTCATTGTCTTCATAATCAGCGCAATCGGCGTGGCGTTGGCGGCCTTTATCATTTTGATCAGGGTTCGATCGGTGGGTACGGCAACCGGCAGCTCATTGGGAATGGATGTCCTGGTGGCGTTGGTTCTTGGCGGCATGCCGTTGATGGGAGGGCCGCGCAGCAGGATATCCGCCGGGATTATCGGCGCCGCCACCATTTCTGTCCTCAACGCGGGACTGACCATGATGGGCCTTGAATTGGCTGTTATTCAGATTTCCCGAGCGATTATTTTCTTGGCAGTTGTTTATGTCGCCAGCATGACATATCAAACAAAACTACTGACAAGATAGTAATAAAAAATATTATCATCAAAGGAGAAAAGGTCATGAAAAAAGTACTGGTATTGTTACTCGCCGCGGCAATGATTTTTACGTTTGCTGCCTGTGCGCCAAGCTCGAGCACCCCATCGGCCACGACCGGAGATGTTCCGGCAAAAACGACCGAACCAACCGAGCCAAGCGAATCTTCCAAAGACAAAGAAATCGAACTGTCTGCGGATGGGCGTTATCCCAAAGAAACCGTCAAAATGGGGTTTGTCAATTATGACACCACGGCAGAGCAGGTCCTGGCTGTTCAGGAATATTTCAAATACCTGCAGACCGGCCTCAATTTCGAAGTCATTTGGTCGGAATCCTTAAACAATGCCGAAGAAGAGTTTGCTTTTATCGAACAGTGTGCCGCCGCAGGATGTAAAGGTATCATTGGCTACTACAATGAAGGCAATGAAGAATCAGCAAAACTTTGCGGCAATCTGAACATGTACTACTGGGGACTGGGGGGAAAACCTGAAGCCTATGAACTGGTCAAGAATGAACCGTATTACATTGGCTGCAATGCAAGCGCCGACAACTATCAATTTGGCTATTCGATTGCCGAGATGTTGGTCGCAAATGATGCCGGCAAGATCATTGTCATGAGTGGAGGCAAGGACTATGGTGTTCCATTTTTCGTGGATCGCTATAAAGGCATTATGGATGGCATTGCCGCGGCCAAAGCCGATGGCAAAGATATCGAAGTGGTCTACGAAGTACCGGGGTGGCCCGGAACCGAAGAGTTTGCCGCCCATCAGACCGCCGCATTGGCAACCGACGCCGATGGCCTGGCCGGCACACTGACCTCTCTGATGTGGATCCAGCCGATGCAGGTTGCAGGCAAGTTCGGCCAAATCAAGGTTGCTACTGTGGACACGGTTTCCAACGTTGTGGTTGACATGATGGGCGCGGGCATGTACGTCGGCGTCGTTGCTGAGATTCCGGAGGCTTTCGGTATGGCTGTTCCGATGATCATCAATGCCGTGACCGGCTACGGTGACCAGCAACGCAACAGTGACGGCTCGGCCGCCCAGATTGAGGCCGGATACTGGGAAATCAACAGCGTTGAGGAAGCAGGCTATCTGCTGTCGATTTCAAATGCCGAGGGTGGCTATGCCTTCAGCATTGACGATGTCAAGACGGTTCTCGGCGCTTACAATCCGGAATTCACGGTTGAAGACATGAATGCATTGTATACAGCGGTCAGCGTTGAGGAGATTCAAGCAAGAAAAGCAGCTGATTAAGCACAATGTAATCGTTGATCAGCGGGGCGCTGCAATGCAATTTTTGTACTGCAGCGCCCCCCAAAACAAGAGGTTCTGTTATGGGCAAGAGATTAAGCAAGCTGGGCATCAATATCGTCAAGACAATTGCGGGGCCGGTATTGGTATTTATGTTTTTTTTGGCTCTGACCAATCTCACCGGCAATGCCGGTTTTGGCACCGGAGCCGATCTGAGAACCATCATTTATAATGTCTGCTATTCAGGTTTTATCGCCTTGGCGGTTTCTTACAACTTGAGTTCAGGACGCTTGGATTTTTCGGTCGGATCGGTATTGATACTGTCCCTGATTGTCGGCGGCACATTGGCTCAGAACTGGAATGTCGGGCCGGTGGGTTTATTGCTGTTGGTCTTGGCGGTTGGCTTGGCTTGTGGTTTGGTCTCAGGGCTTCTTTATGTGCTGCTGAACCTGCCTGCGATGGTTACAGCGCTGGGTGTGACCATGATTTTTGAGGCCATTGCCTATAAGATGAACGGTGGCAACGGTGTTCGCCTGATCGGGAAATTCTCCATGCTGATCTGGGCGCAGTGGCCGTATAACGTTTTGCTGTTGATCGTCGTTTTGCTGATCCTCTCCTATATTCTGGGATATACAAAGTTCGGGTATAACAGCAAAGCTTTGCAGACCGGACAGAAAAACGCGGTCGATGTCGGCATTAATGAAAGAGTCAATGCAATTATCTGCTATGTAATCGCAGGCGGCCTGATGGCCTGTGCCGGCGTTTTGTATATCTCTCAATACGGTTACATCGCTCCATCCACAGGACTGGCCAGTTCATCCTTTATCATGAGCGC
>JAAYNF010000054.1 GCA_012520975.1 Clostridiaceae bacterium
ATGATATGGTCTGGACTGTTGAGTAATCAGCAGAATGTTCGGATAAAGAACCGAGCAGGTAACAAATCGAACATGAACTCAATTACTGAAGACATTACAAAGGCTACAAACGATCTCAAGATCAACTGGCCGAAACTTGACATTACTCCTATTGGCGCAAAAGACATTCTTGATTCACTCAAATTTAAGGAGATGATGCCCGATGCGTACCAGCAAAGCACTGTTCTACCCATATGAAGTTGTCAATGTGCGAAATGTAGTGTGGTTGGTGTGTTGTGGTTGACTTTAAGCCTACCTCGAATTAAAAAAATATAGCCTCTTTTTCTTTTAAATCTGTTATTCGCAAAACATCACACAAGATGCTTACCTCTCTTCGCGTAAAATCATTTGTTCCTTTTAGCTTGAGATATAGGCCTTGTGGGGTTATCCCTAGATGTTTAGCGAGCGCGACTTTTGTGATTCCCGTTTCAACGATCAAGACATTCAGCCGATCTAAATCCATTTGATCACCCCTTTCAATGTTGTCTTTAAGTCAACTATAAGCCTTTGTTTCCGTCTTGTCAACTGCTTTTTGTGTTTTTTGCAATTAAAGTTGACGGAGTGTCAATTTTGTAATATTATTGTAATGCGTATAGGGGGTAGTAAAAGTGAGCGATTTCGGGAAAAGAGTTAGGAAAAGACGTGAGCACCTAGGCATGAGCCAAGACGAACTCGCCTTATTGCTCGGATATAGCGATAAATCATCAATCAGTAAAATTGAAAACAGCCAACGTGATATATATCGTGGAAAAGTAGTCGAGTTCGCAGAAGCCCTCAAAACAACACCTTCTTACCTTATGGGCTGGACAGATGATGTTCTTGGCTATAATCTTCTCCAAGTCACCACGCGTAAAATTCCTATAATCGGCAATGTCCACTGTGGCGTTCCTGAATATGCTGAGGAAGATTTTTTAGATATTGTTGATTCAGATATTCGTGCTGATTTCGCTCTTCGTGCTACCGGCGATTCAATGATCGGAGCTGGTATAGAAGAAGGCGACCTTGTGTTTGTCAGAAAGCAACCAACAATAAATAGCGGTGAGTTGGCCGTTGTGCTAATCAAAGATGAGGCAGCCATAAAACGTGTGTATATGCATGATTCTTATATTAGCCTAAGCGCTGAGAATCCTGCCTATGCTCCAATTGTGATAAAAGAGAATGAAGAACAGGAAGTCTTTATACTAGGCAAAGTGGTTGCGCATATGCATTTTTACAAGGAAAGAAAACACAACGATTAAACGGAGGCTTAATCTACAATTGAAAGTAGGTGTAAAAATGGGGATTGAGCTACGATTAAAACATTTACGCAAAGACCGTGGATACACTCAAGAATCGTTTGCTGAAAAACTTGGAGTACCTGTTGGAACATATAGAAATTGGGAACAGGGAATCAACACCCCAGACAGCGAAACAATAATTAGGATTGTCCAGCTACTTGAAACATCATCTGACTACCTTTTAGGGCGAGTTGATTACGACATGCCAAATGTCCCAAATTTGCAAGGTGGTCTAATGACTATCGGTGATAGAATTAGAAAATCACGAGAATATAAAGAAATGCCGATGGAAGAGCTTGGTAAGCGAACTGGTGTCACTAGGCAAACCATCTTCAAATATGAAACAGGCATTATATCAAACATACCATCAGATAAAATAGAGAAGATGGCCGATGCGCTTGAAGTTACCCCTACGTATCTAATTGGATGGGAAGATGAAAGAGGAGCGCCGACGGAAGACTTTGCAGACAGAATAAAGCAGTATAGAGAAGAAAAAGAACTTTCACTTGAAGATTTAGCTAAAAGACTCAACACATACAAGCAGGTCGTTCACCGATGGGAGACAAGACAACAAATACCACAGATGGACAAGGTTGCAGAAGTTGCGGAACTGCTAGGCGTTAGTGTCCCATGGCTTATCGGTTATGATGTCGAGATTGCAAAAACAGAACCTAAACGTAGATTCCTTATGGATAAGATCGCTAAGGCTGATGAAAAAAAATTAAACAAGATTGTAAGGTTGATGGAGCTAATAGACGACGAGGAAGATAGAACGTAGTGAAAATGGGTAGTTTTGCAAAAAGACTGAAAATGTTAAGAGAAAAATCGGGTAGAACCCAAAAGGAAATAGCCGAATTTATAGGAGTTAAAAAAAGCACTATTAGCATGTATGAGATAGGTAAAAGAGAGCCAGACTACGAAACACTTAAGGCCATTTGCGACATTTTTGATGTTGATACCGACTATATGCTAGGTCGGAAAGATAGAACCACAGAAGAAAAAAAGGGAATGGCCGTTATAATTGGCAATAACATTAAGCGACTTCTTGATGAAGAAGATATGAAGCAATATGAGTTGGCTGAAATACTAGGCGTGTCGGAATCGGCTGTTGGGAAGTGGGTTCTAGGCAAAGCGTCGCCTCGAATGGGGACAATACAAGCTATCGCTGATCACTTTGGCCTAAACAGCTCTGACATACTTGGTGAAAACAGCAATTTTTCTGTATCAAGAGAGAAAAGATTTCTGATGGATAAAATCAAAAAAGCTGATGGCAAGCAGTTGACCAAAATAAGAAAGCTGATGGAACTAATTGCAGATGAGGAAGATAGAACGTGGTGAAATTATAGAATTATTGAGAAGGCTTAACATACAAGTTATCCTTGTTAGTTTGAACGGAGAGGCACGAGGTATAACAACCAAGATATTAGATGGATATGTAGTCTTATTGGAAGAATCAATGAGTTTCGAGAAATTGCTAGATACGTTAAAACACGAACTATACCATATTCTATTAGGTCATTTAGATGATGATGTGAAGAATATCGAAGAAAAGGAATGGGAGGTCTCATTGGCGTTAAGTGGAGGTTTAAGATGAAAAAGATAACAGCAATTGTTTTGATGTTGCTTTTAACGATTAACCTGATTGGTTGTTCAAATCAGCCAACAACTCTGGAAATAAAAGAAAGCGAAACAATCACAACTACAACTCCAATTACTGAAACAACTGCAACTACTACACCCGAGCCAACAGAAGACCTTAAAGCAGTACGTCTGGCATATATTATCAAAGCTTCATTGCTAGGGGAGGAAATGGCTAGAGTTGCCGCAAATGCAGAAGAAACTGCCAATTTAATTTTAAAAGTTTGGCGCAATTCAATTTTGAAATTTTCTGATCCTGAAACAGACGAATATACCAAGACAAATGGGAAATTTCATGAGGACGTCAATGATGCTTTAGATGTTTTTTTTGACTCCCATGATTATATTCTTGCGGTGGGAGCCTTGAAAGTCAACAGAACAAATTTTTTGAAAAGAATTAGAGAACTAAACGATTACCCTGACGGTTGCGAACACTTGTACAATGCGCTGAAAGACAGTCAAGAAAGCATTGATGAGTTTTTACAGCAAGTCGTTATTAACCCATCTGGCAGTCTTAATTCGTACGGTGAAAAAAAATCGGATCTAACAGATTTAATTTTAAAGCACCTTTCAAGCTTTGAAATAGAACTTAGAATTTTGCTTGGTGAGCCAACAGAAAAGGAGAGGACAATAGGCGTTGGTGATGTAATAGCTTTTGATGACATTGATATCGTTATAACCGACGTTACAATCATGAAAGATACCAATGGCAATGACGCCATCGCTATATTCTACGATTGGACTAATAAATGGGAAGAAGAACAATCTGCCGGAATTAGTATTGTCTTCAAGGTTTACCAAGACGGTGTTCAGCTTGAACATGCAATCATGTGGGACGGCAGCGTAAATAAAAGTGTCGAGTTATTATCCAAGTCATTAAAAAAAATAAAACCGGGGATGAAACAAACAGGACTTAGAACCGCCTTTGTTGCAACAAGCGAGAACGAAATTGAAATAGAGGTCAGTCCTCTCATATCGTTCTTTGAAAAGCCTGTTGTGATTAAAATGGACTATCCACAAAAATAACCTTTGTTGCAAATACATCCGCTTATTTCAAAATAATGCGTATAAATGCAACATGGGAGAACCGTCATGCCCAAGAATCGTATCCACACAATCGGCGATGGCCGCTACACTTATTCGTACACAGATGTCAACGGCAAACGTCATACGCGGAAATCCCGCAAGGGTGAAAGCAAGCGCGAATTTGTCAGACGTTGCGAAGTCGCGGAAAAATCGAGCAGCTTGACCTCCGGGATAGCTGTTACCTTTGCCGAGCTTTACGAACTGTGGGAACAACAACACCAGGATATGTTTTGCTCGCGGGGAGACAAAAGATCAACACGGCAGTCCTATGATAAATATATTCATCAAGCTTTTGGTCATCTGAATTTACATGAAATAAAACGAGCGGATGTCTATCGCTTACTGACCAAATGTCAAAAGAAGGGCCTTGCCAGCTCCACGGTGGCCAAGATCCGCGGATGTATATCCCGCCCTTACAACTGGGCAATAAATACCCTGGGTTATGACATTACATGCCCAACAGCCGGCTTGCGACTCCGATCAGTTGATCGTTCTTCGGAAGATGATGATCCTTCATCCGAGATTACTGTAATCTCATCAGAAGATATGGCTCGTTTCATGGAAGCAGCGAAAGCCACCAAGTATTATAATCTCTTCCGAGTCATGCAGCTGACAGGCCTCCGGCCATCAGAAGCGATAGGTCTTAAAGTCCGAGACATAAAAAAAGACAGGCTTGAGATCAGACAAGGCATTACCGCATATGGCCTGTCACGGCTGAAAAGTAAAGCAGCAAGACGAGACATACCGTTGTCTCCTGCCCTGGCAGCCGTTCTACATGCCCAGCGAAGGCAGGTGGGAATAACATCACCTTGGCTGTTCCCTTCAGCTACCGGGGAACCGGCTTTCGATGCAATCTTATCCGCCTTCAAGCGATCCAGGAAACAAACCGCTGTTTGGAAGCGCGGCGGCCGGAACGGACTGAAAAAGCTCGAACTAATCCAGCCAGCTGTTAACTTCTCGATGTATGACTTCCGGCATACTTTTGCCACTCGTATGGCAGAGGCAGGAATGCCGCTAAAAACGCTGCAGTATATTATGGGCCACAGCGATATATCAATTACCATGAAATACTATGTTGGTATCACTGATGCCATGCTGGATCAGGCCGCTGAAATAATGGAAAAAGCGCAGTAATTTTGGACTCTTTTTGGACACAATAGATGTAAAAACCGAACAAATCAAGGTAAAATCACATTTGCTTATATCCCTTGAAAGGCCCTATTTACAGGTATTACAGCCAAAACACGAAAGCTATAAAAAATCGAAAGGGAACGTTTGTAATCAGCAGGTCGGGAGTTCGAGTCTGTCCACAGGCTCCATCGCTATAAATCCTGTCGCTTTTAAGTGATAGGGTTTTTGCTTTTCCTAGGTTTATCGTGGCCTTCAAATGCTTTTCAAGGATTTTATCCCTGTTTTTCATGGATCCAATCCTTGATTTTCATATTCTTTAATAATATAATGGTACCAAGTTAAAAACGGGGTGCATTGCGTTGATTCCATATCGCAGACGGCAAATTGAGACATATTTTATGCAGGAAACACGGTATTATCCTGCGATCTTGCTTACCGGTCCTCGACAGGTAGGCAAGAGTACACTTTTGCTGCATTTGAAGGAAGAAGAAAGGACGTATGTCAGCCTTGACGATCCTGCTTTGAGAAACTTGGCCCGATTTAGCCCGGAATTATTTTTCGAGCGTTATCAGGCTCCTCTCTTGATTGACGAAATCCAATATGCACCTGAGCTCCTTCCATACATCAAAATGATCATAGATGCCCGAAATGAGAACAACATCTTCTGGCTTACCGGTTCGCAGATTTATCCCCTGATGCGTGGAGTGCAGGAGTCGTTGGCAGGTCGAGTGCGGATTCTACAGTTGGATGGTTTTTCCAGAAAAGAAAGTCTGGAGCAAGAGCACCGCCTTTTCCCACGTGATTTGCCCGACATGATGCAGGAAGCCGTTCCATCTTTTCCTATTGCCGAAACCATTCTCCAAGGATCCATGCCCAGAGTTCTTTTCCAAGAGAAGATTGACATCGCAGGTTACTATCAATCATATGTCGACAGTTATATCGCCCGCGATGTGAGAGAAATTACGAATGTGCTGGACACAGGTCAGTTTTTGCATTTTATAACTTTGTTGGCAACACGTACCGCACAGGAATTAAATCTGGCAAGCATTGGGAAGGATCTCGGTGTTGATAGCAGCACGGTAAGAAGATGGCTTGATGTTCTGTTAACAAGCGGACTCGTAATCGAACTACCTGCTTACAGCCGCAATTTGGGAAAGAGAATAATTAAGCGTCCCAAGATTCATTTCTGTGATATCGGACTGGCTGCTTACCTATGCTCCCTTAGGACAGCAGAGGCTTTTGACCTGAGTCCTTTGAGAGGAAATCTTTTTGAAAGCTGGGTAATTTCAGAAATATACAAGGCGTATCGGCATAATGGAGTTAATCCTCAACTGTACTATTATCGTGACAGCAACCAGAGAGAAATTGACTTGTTGATTGAGAGGGACGGAAAACTCTATCCATTAGAAATCAAGCTCAACGCCAAGCCTTCTCACGCCGAAAAGAATTTTTCTGTTCTGGCTCCGGAAGATCCACGTATCCCCTATTATGGCGTAATATGCCCGACAAGTACATTGAGTCCAATCAAAGAGAAGGTTTGGAAAATCCCTGCGGCGTTGATCTAAATTATCATCCACTACTTTTTAAAATCGGCTTTTCACTAATTTCCCTTTAAGCACCTAAATGTCTCCAACCCCTGCGGCTGCAGCAAATTCGGCTGGCTTATCCGGACACCCCTTTTTTGTTTTTCCGAAACATCCGATTTATGATGAGGACACAGAAGGTACCAAGCGGAATCATGACAAACAGAAAAATTGTGTAGATCGCCTGCGCGGTTTCATTTCATTTTCAGCAATCTGTGTGCCGAATACGCTGCCGAAGAAGTTAAAGGCAATGTGAATCAGGACGGACATCCAGATGAAGTTAGTCCAAATGTAAGAAGCACCTAAGTCGCACAGGCAGGTTTTTTGACGGGCAAGCATAGCATGCGAGGGCTGCTCTTGAGCATAGCCGAAGTCAAAGGGTTGCGACAAGCGGCGGTCGATTTCTATATGTTCTTTCGGCCTAAAAATTTATCAGCAAATAAAAAGTGACGATACGAGCATTACGTGTTCGTATCGTCACAATTTGGCTCC
>JAAYNF010000055.1 GCA_012520975.1 Clostridiaceae bacterium
TGACGGAATCCAATTCCGCGCCCAGAGTGATTTCCTGGTAACGGAAGGTTTTGATCTTGGGCGAGCCGAGCATGAAGCTCTCGTTGGCCTCGTAGGTGACGACCTTGTCTTTGTATTCTTTAAAGACATAAGGACCGGCGCCGAGGGGTTGGTCATTTTTCGTCTTCAAATGATCCATGAAAGCTTTGCTGCTCAGTTCAACACCGTTCTCATTGAGTTTTCCGGCATAACCGGCGGTGTAGTGATGCATGGGAACGACAGAAACACCGAGTTTAAAGATCGCGGTGGGATCAACGCCGTCCATAACGATTCTGATGTATTCGCGCTCAACGCCATCGTCGCAGGTAAGCTTGCCGGTGGTGATGCCGCTGATGCTTTGTACGCCACCTTCGACGGTACCTTCTTTCTGAACATAAAGCTGCTTGACGTAATCCTGAACGTTCAGATCGCCGGCCTTTTCGTAGTTGACACCGTTGTCGGAAAGGTCATAACCATATTTGTCAAGAATATTCTGCCAGAAAACCTTGCCGTCAACAGTATCTTTTTTCAGATCATAGGTGTTGCCGGAGCCATCGGTAAAAGCACCATCCTCGCCACCTGCGCCGAAACCCCAGAGCGCCATGGACAAAGCCGTCTTCAGCGTGGTGCTTTCCTTAACCTGTTCCGGTGTAATGTCGGGGAAAACAGCCGCCGCGTAACGGTCGATGTAGACTTCGCAGTATTTAACGATTTCATTTGCGAAGATCTCGCCGGCCTCATCAAGATAGCCCCAGAAGGCTTCCTGCTGTGCCTGGGTTGCGCCTGTTGCCGGGTTGATCTTCATAGAGCCGTCTTCGTTGGTAGCGATGCCGGCGGCCAGAATGGCCTCAACCGTATCCAGAACATCTGAGCTGGTCTGCAGGCGATACTCGTCCATGCCCTGAATCTTCATGGTGTAATAGGTGCTGGCACCGTCGTACATCGGGTCACCTAAAACGTAAATCGAGAAGAGGACGTCTTTGGCTGTAACCGGTTTGCCGTCACTGAACGTGATCCCGTTCTTCAGGATGAAAGTGTAGGTTGAGGTCGAATTGTCCGCGGCGATGTCTTCTTCGAACTCGTAAGCTAAGCAGGGAGCATCGATCCCGGCTTCCGGAGCACCGAATTTGTTGTAGTAAAGAAGTCCGATCTGGGTCATGCCTACAACGTCGACGTCATAAGCAGAGGTGGCAAAAAACGAGCTGAACTTGCCGTCCAGGGTGCCGGTGCTCACAACCAACGGCGTATTCGCGTTGCTGCCGGTTCTAGGTGTTTTGACTGCATCGTAACGATCCGCCGGAACGTCGGGCAAAATGACAACGGGCTTTTCGGTTGTTGGTGCCGTTGTCTGGCTGGGAGTGGGTTTTTCGGTTGATTCGGTCGGCTTGGCACAGCTCGCAGCCGATATCGGCAACGCAACAGCAAGCAACAGAATCAACAATCTGAGGATTGTTTTTCTTTTCATGTTTAGCCTCCATTTTCTTTCTTTTAGATTTGGTTCATTTTTATTATATTTACCATGGTAGCGCAGTTCTACCATTTTTGATGCCATCTATTATATCACAACCATGCAATTATGTTCTAATTATGACCAACTTTATGGCAAATTTTACCGGTTTTTCCTATGGTTGGTCGGTCGATGCCGGCATCTCAGCGACCGGGGGCGCTTCGACAGGAAAATAATGCGTGATCCGGGCGGTGTCGGAAGCCGTAATCTTGACCCGACTTCCGGTTACATCGATCAACTGATTGTCGGATCGGGTCGGAAAGAGATCGTAGATTTCATACCGGGCTTGGCCATCATCACCACGTCCGGTATTGATGGTGATGCCGTCGAAGGTGACATTTTGCATCGTTGTATTCGCGGCTTTCACCGCCAGAACAGCCGCGGTGACACGAATGCCGCTGTTGACGTTAATGGTAAGGGAGATGTTTTCGAAAATCAGATTTTCCAGTTGCGCGGATTCCAAAGACAAGAACAAAGCGGTTTGCTTGCTGGTGTCGGGATCGATTTTTCGGCTGGACAGCCCGATATTGATATTGCTGAGCTTGTGCCCGTTGCCCAAAATCCGGCCGCTGAATTGTTCCGCCGGAAAGATCGTTTTGCCGGCAAAATCCAGATCGCTTTCGATGATGTAGCCGTCAAGCTGCCGACCGGCAGCCGTCTGTCCGGAAAAACCATAGCTGTTGCCCTGTCTGAGATCTTCCACGTCACACACACGCAGGTAATTGCCTTCGATAAATTTCAGGTAGACAACCCTCTCGGTGGAATTTTCGACGTAGTGGTTGATGCTGTCCTCAATGATCTGATCCGTGCGGCTGCGGATCATGGCGCGGACCTCGGGGTCGGAAGTCGTGTAAGCATAGCCCAGCTCATTCATATACAAGTCCGGATTTCTTTCGACCGGATTATCTTCGGAGGATTCTTCGGGGGGAACAAAGTCGATGGTTTCAATATATTCCGGGAACTCTTTCTGCAGACGCGAAAAAATGTCCCCATGATCGGGAATCAGTTCGGCGTGCTGGTAGTCGTCGAAAGCATAGGGGGTGGTACAGGATTCATCCGCAAAATAACCGTACAAGGATTGTCCGCCCGGCGTGACCAGTTGTTCGGCGGCAGGAGATAATGGTTGAATGGTTGAGCGGGTGGTGACATTTTTGGAAAACAGAACGGTTTTGCTGGCGGCATCGACATAATCAACTCTGGCATGAGGAATCCAGCGGGCATAGAGGGTCATGTCGCCCTGAACCCTGTCCTGAACAAAGTCCCAACGATCCTCGGCACGAAAATCATAGCCGACGATCTGCCCTTTTTCATCAACGATATCGGATTTGGCTGTATACCAGCCGGCAAGAATGTAGCCGTCCCGGACAGGTTTGATCAACATATTGGTTGTCCCGGCCGGTTCGAACAAATAAGAGTTGGGCAGATAATATGTTTCGCGTTTTTCCCGTGTATTGATCGAACCGCCCATTGCGTCGTAGATCACGCAGCTCTCAAAACCCCAATCGCCCGGATCGATCGCATGTCCCATCCTAGTACAGGAGGCCAATAGCAACCCACTGACCGTGAGCAAAATAGCAAACAAAAACCGCCCTTTGATTTTCTGTTTTATCATGGCTTGTCGTGAGCCTCCATCATCTGCGATATTCAGTCGTTATTGTCTTTGATCACCGACCAATTCCAATATTTTGATGGTCAAAACAACAATATTTTAATATAATATAGACTGGAACTCTATACTATAAAATATCAAATTCATTGTCAACTTTACTGTTGACTTTCATGCTAAAATCCGACGATCCGAGTGCGTTCAAGCCACCGGCTCGCAGGCGATATCAAGCCGGGAACATTATTTGTTCCGATTTCGTCTAAAATAGAGAGATGGAGAGACAGGGGGACAACGTATGGAACTTCTAAGGATTGAAGGCTTAAAGAAAACCATCCGCAAACGCAACATCCTCAACGGCATTTCATTAACCGTTTCCACCGGCGAGATCGTTGGTTTTCTGGGGCCTAATGGCGCCGGAAAAACCACAACCATAAAAATGATCCTGGGTCTTTTCAGTATTACAGAAGGGAAAATTACCGTTTGCGGCCATGACGTGGTCGAGGAATTCGAACAAGCCATGCTGAATGTCGGCGGTATTGTTGAGAATCCGGACTTGTACAAGCGTTTAACCGGTCGGGAAAACCTTGAATATTTTTCTTCGATGTATCCGGATGTCAGTCCAAACGCCATTGACGAAGTGGTGTCTCTGGTAAAAATGTCCGACCGAATCAACGACAAGGTCAAAACCTATTCCCTCGGTATGTGTCAGCGGGTGGGTATTGCCCAGGCCTTGCTGCACAAGCCGAGGTTGCTGGTGCTGGATGAACCGACCAACGGACTGGATCCGATCGGCATCAAGGAGTTGCGCGATCTTCTTAAAATGCTGTCCAAAGAAGCCGGTGTCGGTGTGTTTATTTCCAGTCATCTCTTGTCCGAAATGGAGTTGATGTGTGATCGGATTATCATCATTGACAATGGTTTCATGATTGGTGAGAAAACCATCGTCCAAACCCACCGGGTCGAAGAAGATATCTACAATTATACTTTCTTGACTTCCGACGACGCCAGAACCTTGGAGTTTTTCAAGGCGATGGAGACCAACTGTCAGATGGAAAACGACGGCGTCAGCCTCATCATGAAACGCAGTGAAATTCCGGCCATCATTAAAGGCCTGATCAATGAGGATATTGATATTTATGCTGTTAATCAAAAGCAACGCACGCTGGAGCAGGATTTCATCTCAATGACGACCGGTTCCAAAACGCAGATCCAGTGACGCGATCAGGGGGCAAGGGAGGAATTATCATGGGAAGCATTCGACATATCAAAATGGAGATCAGAAATATTCTGAGATTCCGCTTTCTCTTGATCATGGCCATTCTGATCATGGTCTTGGCTGCTGTCGTGCCGATTATCGGCTTTCTGGCATCCCGGCAATTCGACAATTACAACGGGCCGCCTGTTGTGCCGCTAAAAGAAGGGGCGGCGGGAATCGCCTTGGTTCAGGCAGAAGTTCTGGACCCGTACCCGGGAAATCGCGAGTCCATAACCGTCAAGGGTAAAACAATTTATGCCGACAACCCGTTTTACTGGAACCTGATGAGCATCGTCGATGAAAAACGGAACTTGGAGCTTAAGCCCGGTAATTTTATCAATCCGGCCTCTGTCGACTTGTTGCTCAGTCTGATGGATCAGGAGATAGATTATTATCTCAATTTTGCGTCAAATATCGCTTCCTGGCAGGATTACCGGACCGACTTGGCCTGGCAAGGGCTGGAAAACGTCTATGAGCTGTTTTTTCTCAAGAACCACGAGGCCAATCTTGGCGCGCTGGCCGAAGTGGCCATGTTCCGCAAAGGAATAGATCCGGAAACACTGGAGAAGTCTTTTATCAATATCCCGGCGGAGCAGCGCCTGGAGAGAATTGACCGTGCGGAAGAAAATCTGAACATGCTGACCGACATCGTCGTGAACAACAATTTCCCTCAATACATCGATTTGCGGATCCGGATGGCCGAAGATCAAATCAAGTCAATTCGTGAGAGCATCGCCATCCAGGAAAAAACCATCATTGACAATCCGTCTCAGGAAGAACATTTGAGCCAATACATCGAGCAGATGAAAAAGGAAATCACCGTGATCGAAACCACGACCATACCGATGCTGGAGTATCGGTTGGCAAGAAACATCGTCCCGGGTCTGCCGACCTGGCAAAACACAGCCATTCTTGACCTGGAGGACAGCCGTAATCAACTGGCCTATCTCCTGCCCATGATGACCGAAGAGGAATTTAACAAGCGGCAGGGTGGTGACAAGTTTGCTCTTGGGAGTTTTTATAGTGCTTATCCGTATTTCCCCGGACAAAATACTTATGAGGAGTATGTAGCCACCACCCAGCGACGGGTCGATGCGCTCAACTTATCGATCATCGTGGCGCAGAAATCCTTGGACACCGACCGGCCGGATATGAAATACGTGCCTTCGGGTTCCCGCAGCCAAACCGTCGGGTTCCTCTCATACTCCATGGTCGTGGCGTTGTTTGGTGTTTTGCTGGGCGGCTGGCTGATCGCCAGTGAATATCAGCAGGGAACCATTCGTCTGCTCATGATCCGCCCCAAAACCCGCAGTAAAATCCTGTTGGCGAAATTTACCGCCGCGGCTTTGGTCTGGCTGGCCGTCGACCTGCTGACCAGTCTGATCA
>JAAYNF010000056.1 GCA_012520975.1 Clostridiaceae bacterium
AAATCTATTTCTTCTGGAGCTGGAAACAAGCCATACTCCAAATCCGTGAAAAGTTCTGCAACTCTTCAGGAAATTCTCCCCTAACCAGTGATTCCAAGTTCTCAATACGGGCGTCCACCATATCCGTCGCCTGGTCTTCCACAGCTGGGTTCCACCAGCGGTCGAAATACACAACATGGTTTGCCGCTGTCAGGTTCAATCCAACTCCTCCGGCCTTTAGAGACAGCACCATCAAGGGGACATATTCGTCCGGTGAATTGAATTTCTCTACTATTTCGGTGCGTTTTTTAGCAGGCACCCCACCGTGAAGAATCCGTCCGAGTGCTTTAAAAATCGTTTGAAGGTATTCCGTCAAGGGTTCAGTCAGATCTCTATAGAGAATAATGAGTAAAAACAAGAACACGTTCACGGTTTTCGTATATAGTTTGGCAAAGTTCGCCCAGACGTATAAATTTCCCGGAATCGGAAGGTTTATATTCTCCGTCGGCAGAATATTGGGAAGGCAATTGAAAACTAAGGACGTTTACTAATGAGATTAATCTGATGATATGCTATAATCATCAGTGTTTATTTTTTCACGAAGGAATTATTACCTTCTCTTCTGCTGTTTTGGCGATTGCGCCGGCCGGACAACAAGCAAGGAGAGAGGAAGAGGGAATGCTTGTTTTTGAGAGGATGCGTAAATGAGTACAAACAAAGAAAAACTGCAAGATGTGGATGCTTCGGTTGGTCTTTACAATGAGCTGCGTGTCGCTAAGTCAAGCGAGGACGATCAGATTGATTTGTTGGAGTTTCTGAACGCCCTGCTGACTCATGTATGGTGGGTTGTCGCGGCCGTGCTGATATTTGCAATAGGAGCATTTGTCTTCACGCGCTACTTTATTACTCCGATCTATCGAGCTACGGGCAGTTTCTATGTCGTCAGTACAAAGGATTCGGATGCAAACGTGTCGGATTTCCAGGTCGGCAACTATCTCGCCTCGGATTATGAGAAGGTTGTTTACACCTGGACGGTTTTGGAGCAAACGGTGGAGAACTTAAATCTGAATTACTCTTACGAGAAGCTTCGCAACATGCTGCACGTGACCAACCCCACCAATACCCGCATCCTTGAAATCTCCATTGATTCCCCCGACCCGCAGGAAGCGGCCATGATTACTAATGAACTGATGAACGTCGTCAGCAGTTATGTTGTCGAAGTGATGGAAACCAAAAAACCCAATGTCCTTTCTGAAGCGCGGGTTCCTACTCAGGTACACAGTCCCAACACCATGCGCAACACTGCGTTGGGAGCTGTTTTGGGCGGCTTTCTCAGCGTCCTGATCATATTTATTTTTTTCATGCTGGACGACAAGGTGAAAACACCTGATGATGCCCTCAAGTATGCAGGCTTGCACACCTTGGCCATCATTCCTCGTCCGGACGAAGATGAGCGTTCGTTGCCGAAAAGACGTTCTTCCAAAGGATTCAGGGCTCCCAGACCATCCTTTTGAGTTTCGGTTATTTTCCCCAATGCGGTATTCTCAGATAGGAGTATGGACATGACGCTAGATAAATTAACCATTAATCATTTCCCAAGATTGGATTATGCCGCATCGGAGGCGCTGAACACTTTGTGGACCAACCTCTCTTTTTCGGGCAGCAATATGAAAACCTTTGCGATTACGAGTTGCAGACCGGATGAAGGAAAAACCTTTGTGGTGATGAATCTGGCAAGAACGATTGCAGGAACCGGAAAAAAAGTGTTGCTGATCGATG
Organism: Clostridiaceae bacterium; assembly: GCA_012520975.1. Lineage (GTDB taxonomy): Bacteria > Bacillota > Clostridia > Saccharofermentanales > UBA5734 > UBA8949. The sequence goes on from JAAYNF010000056.1 coordinate 1,759, forward strand.
CCGATCTGAGAAAATCTGTTATCGCCGGGCGCTACAGAGTCAGCAGCATGAGCGGCGAAATGTGGGGTCTGGTGCACTATTTGACGGGACACTGCACCATTGAGCAGATGCTCTATGATACCAATATTCCAAACTTGAGTTTAATCCTTGCCGGCCACGAGGTTATCAACTCATTTGCCCTGCTTGACACGCCGAATTTTCCCGGGTTGTTGCAGCAGTTAGCCGAGAATTACGATGTTGTTTTAATTGATACTCCTCCGGTCGGAACAATTATTGATGCTGCGCTTATTGCGCGCCATTGTGACGGCACGGCCTTGGTCGTTAAATACAACACCGTTTCCCGCAAGGAGTTGGCGGAGGCCAAAGCGCAACTTGAGAAAGTTGGAAGCCGGGTGCTGGGAGCTGTCCTGAACGATGTGGAGCCTAATGCTTACGGAATGAAGAAATATTACAAAAACTATTACAAGTATAGCCAGCCAACCGATAGAATCAATCTGCCTTATATGACAAAAAGGCGAAACAGGAAGAAAAAATGATCGCCGAACCGGCAACGGGCTTTATTGATATTCACCACCATATTATTTATGGTGTGGACGATGGTCCCCAAACGTTGGAGGAAGCGCGACAAATGCTGGCGCTGGCCTACGCTGACGGCACCCGCCATATCATCGCTACGCCTCATTTCAATCCGACGGGCTATTGCCCGGAAATCGACCTGTTGCAAGAGCGCCTGGCGGAACTGAAGGCTGTCTGCGCCGACGAATACCCCGATTTGCAACTCCAATTGGGCGCCGAGGTGCTCTTTGGCGAAGGCATCCGCCGGAAATTGCGCGCAGGCGCCATTCCTACGCTTGCCGACAGCAACTATGTGCTGTTGGAGTTTGTGCCCGGCGTATCCGAAGATAAGCTGGAAAGAGCCGTTCGCCATCTTGCAAACGGTGGTTACGTAACGGTGCTGGCCCATTCTGAGCGTTATCCCGCTATTACCGGGAATCTGAAATTTACAAAATACCTGAAAGAAAAGTACGGCGTGTTGATTCAAGTAAATGCAAATACTTTTGTTTCGCGACAACGATTTCACGTGAAGCGATTCTTAAAAAAGGCCCTGTGGCTGGGGATCATCGATTTGGTGGCATCGGACGCGCATAACACAAAAAACAGACGGACCATGATGAAAAATGCGTATGTTTTCTTGACTGAAAAATACGACAAAAATCAGGTCAACTCCCTGTTTTATCCTACCTTTACCGATATAATCACAGACTGTCGTTAAATACTAAACAACCAAACAGAATAACCGCCAACCCCTACTACTGAATCAAGACCGACATCTCCGCGATATATTCGGACGGATCGGCGGAAATAAAGGGGCCGACAACATCTTCCACAAACAAACCGGACAGAGCGGCAAAGCGATGTTTTTTGATGTA
>JAAYNF010000057.1 GCA_012520975.1 Clostridiaceae bacterium
CTGCAAGCGGCAGTCAGACGGATGTTGGCAACAGCGCAAACGTAGTGGATAACGGTTATGTTATTAAGGATGCCAATGGCAATGACAAGACGGCAAACTTCACGAATGTAACGACAGCTGATGGCACACTTACGGTAAATCCGAAAGCGGTTACGGTCACAACAGGCAGTGCGAGCAAAGTATATGACGGAACAGCATTGACAAATGCGACAGTAGGCATAGCAGGTCTTGTAGACGGTCAGAGCGTAACGCTTGTGGCTACAGGTTCACAGACCAGGGTAGGTAGCAGCAACAACACCTACAGTATTGCCTGGGACAACGCAACAGCTGCGAACTACAAGGTAATTGAAAACCTCGGTAAGCTGACAGTTAGAGCCGGTGGTGGTCCCAATCCAACTCCTCCGACCACGCCTGATCCAACACCCGGACCGGGCGGACCTGAAGAAATTATTCCGGAAGATGGAGTAGTAGAGTCAATCACCATTTCGGAAAGAGAAACACCGCTCTCAGGCGGAACAACAGCTGCATGGGCACTCTTAAACCTGCTGTTGACCATTCTAACGGGAATCATCATGATCGCTCTGCTGATTGGTTACTTCACGGGCAGAAAACGTGAAGAAGAAGACAGAAGGACGAATAGAGACCGATACAGAAACCAATACGAGGACGAAAGCAAACTCAAACGTAAAGGTTTTCTGAGATTGTTAAGCTTTATCCCGTTAATCGTTGCAGTAATCGTGTTTATCCTGACGGAAGATATGCGTAATCCTATGGTATTCGTAGACCGTTGGACCATCTGGATGGCAGTTATTGCGGCTGTGCAGGTAATACTGGCACTGTTCTGCAAAAAATCCTATGAAGAAGATGAAGATAACAAAGAATATTGGAATCTGGAGAAGGCGTAAACACGACAGCTGAAATAAAAAAAGAACCCGTTTAAACGGGTTCTTTTTTTATTTTCTATCGGTCTTTTTATTAATTTTCAATTTGCCTCAAAAGGTATTCCTGAGACATGCTGTAGGTAAGGGCAGTTTGTTTGCTGATAGTTCCTTCTTTATACAATTTTGCAAGGCTGGCATCCATGCTCATCATCCCCTCTGCAGACGAAGTCTGAATCACAGAGGGAATCTGGTGGGTTCTGCCATCTCGAATCAACGTTCGGATTGCACTGTTGCACTGCATAATCTCGAACGCCGGCACCAACGAACCGTCATCTGCGGGCAGCAACTGCTGACTGACCACGGTCTGAAGTACCATGGATATCTGTCTGCGCACCTGTTCCTGCTGCACAGCAGGATATGCATCGACCAACCGGTCAATTGCATTTGACGCTCCCAAGGTATGCAGCGCTGCAAAAACCAAATGACCTGTCTCTGCCGCAGTCAGGGCGATACTGATAGCTTCCATATCCCGCAGTTCTCCAATCAGGATAACATCCGGACTTTGCCGCAGCGCTGCGCGCAGGGCAGACGGGTAGTTTTCTGTATCAATCATCAGTTCACGTTGACTTATAAGGCTTTTTTTGTGGCTATGTAAGTATTCAATCGGATTTTCCAGAGTGATAATATGCGCGCTGCGTTCTTCATTAATTATTTCCAACAGACAGGTAAGAGTTGTCGTTTTTCCGCTGGCAGAAGGGCCCGTAACAAGAACCATTCCCCTTCTCAGTTTTGCCAGCTCTAAAACCTCGCGCGGCAAGCGCATTTCCACAGGATCAGGCAAAGAAAATGCCACTACCCGGATTACTGCCGCATACGACCCGCGTTGTTTGTATGCGTTTACGCGAAAACGCGATACTCCCTTTAAGCCGAACGAAAAGTCGTCATCTCCCCGTTTTAAAAATTCTTTCGGATCGCGCTTTGCCAAGGCGTAAACTGCAAGGAGCATCTCTTGAGTTTTTGCAGGGGTCAGCTTTTCTTCTCCCCAGTTTTCAATAAGATGGCTTTGCTTGTAGCTGACCGGGCGGCCGGATATGATAAATATATCTTTTGCGCCCCTTTCCACCATGTCCTTCAACAGCACCTGTATTTCCATTATTTTGCTCCCTTTTGTATTTCTTTATTGTTGTCCTATAGATATGGTTTGGCGGTACAGCCGTTCCACCTTACCCTGCTCATCGATACCGACTGTTGTGCGTAATATTCGGCGATTATCGACAGGGGTATAATAAAGCACTACCATCCCCGGATAGGAAGCATCGGCAGCAATCTCAAACCCCGCTGCCTCCAAACGCTCCGATAGAGGGATTTTTGCATCACCTGCTACTGTGGCGGACAGTTCCTGCAACCTCTGTTCCGCCTGTGCCTCTGCGGCATAATAGTCAGACACGGCACGCGCGGCTGTATCGGAAAGCACGCTGTCTGACCGGCTGCCGGAAAGCGACAGAACAGAAAAAACGGCGAGAATCAATATCGAAAACACGGTAATCAGCGAAACAATACCTATGCTGACAACCGGCCTTCTCCTCCTCATATTCTCTCTCCTCTCTCTGCATCGAGATAGCGCAGGATGCGCAACGTATAAATCACATCTTTTTCGTCTGTTACCGAGATATCTGATTGAAGCATGTTTTCATTGTCAATATTCACAACCACTCGCAGTTCATAGACCGCATCCGAGTCATCGAAAAGACGTTGCCAATTTGCGTCATACAGGAGAATATATACGCCACCTTCTTCTTCCGTATCTAGCAGGCTGCCAAGCACCCGCAGATCTCCTCCGGAAGCTTTCACGCTTTCCGCCACATTTTGCGCCTCAGAAACGGCCATGGAAAGCGTTGCACTTTTTTTACCTGCCATGTTTGCGTGCACTAAAATGGCAACACAAACTGCCGCCGATACGGCAAATAACAGGCAGTTCACCAGCAATTCCACAAGAAAGTAACGACTTTTAGAGGATTGATTCATACCGCATTTCTCCTCCCGGCCCTCTCCAAAAGAACCTTGCCGGTATATGTTTCGCCTGTTTGATCCGTTACGCAGATTTGAAGCAGACCCTCCTGTCCCAGCTTGAGATTAAGCGAGGAAAGAGGCATAATTTTCTGCCCAATCCCCGGCGCGATATCTGTGCCCTTTGACAGCAGCACCTCGCACAGATATCCATCCTCCACATAAATCCATGTTTCATACCGCTCGCCCTCTGCCGACATTCCCAGTACGAGCGCATCTCCCTGGCTGGTTTGCCGAACGCTTATTCCCTCCGCCGCATCTGTTTGTCGTACCTTTTCCGTAAGGTACAGCACTGAAGTTCGCATATTATAATTGCGCTCCGAACGATCCGCTCCCTTGCGATAGGTATCTGCGACCATCATTGACAGGAGCATGGTACAAATAGTGTATAAGAAGAACAAGGTGATTACAAACATAATCTCTGTTGTATCTCTCACTTTACGTATATTCACTTACCGTCCCCCTAATCTTCAATATAAAAAACTGAAATTTCCGGCAACAGATTGCTGCCCAGGGATTTATAATGCACAATATAGCGTTCCGTATCATAACGTAGACCGTAACGCTCCTTTAGGTAATCAAGATCTTGCGGGTAGCTCCCTTCCAACGCATAGCACTGCACGGCCTCTCGCCGTACCGTATTTTTCAGCAATGTGATCTGACTTGAAATGGACGTTTTTCCGGCGGCGACTACTCCGAATCCAACACTCAACGCAACGGCGAAAAAAATCGCAACCGCCCAAAAAACTCCGTTGCTCAGCAATTGTTTGATTTTTTTCGCTGCCCTTGTTTTTAGCAAGAAAACACTTTCCTTTCTCATATACCGAATAGAATTCCGGCGAGCGGTAGCATGACAGACAGAATTACCAGTCCTACCAGCACACACAGCAATGCCACCATTGCAGGCTCAAAAACAGACAACAAGCGTTGGCGACGCACTTCAGCATCACGTCGACAACGAAGAGCGACTTCCATAAACATCGCTCCGGATGTACCCGCGCGCAAACCTGCCGCAATCATCCCGTAATATGATTTTTCAAAAATGCCACAGGCGAAAATCGCCTCCTGTAAAGGTTTCCCCTCTTCAAGCAGACGTTCGAGTTTGTCAATCCGCGCCTTTGCCAGTTCACTTTCTTCAAGTTCCTCTGCGAAATGAAGCGCATCTAAAATATAAATACCGCTTTCCAGCATTAGCGACATCGAAAATGCGAACCGTTCGGCGGCGGTGATTGCAGCCATTTTTTTTGTGATTGGTGAATAATCATAAGCGTGCAAAAGCGCAAATCTACTTTTTTTTGTAAAACGCAAAAATAAAAATACAGCAACCAATGCAACGGTCACAATCAGAATGACCAGTGCAGATTGACGGAAAGCCTGTCCGAATTTCAGGAGAGACAGAGAAAAAGGATTCATTGCCAATCCCAGCTGTTGAAACACCTGTTCAAATACCGGCATCACTACCACAATCAGCACAACAATCACTGCGAGCACCATCCCCGTCATGCTAAGCGGGTACACTACCGATGTTCGCAGTTCTCTTGCCAATGTGTCACGACCTGCGTAATATGCGCGCAGCGCTTCTGTGATTTCCTGCATGCGTCCCGTGCGCTCTCCCATCCGCACCATATCTATGGCATAGCTTGGAAATCTCCCGCTCTGCAGGAAAGCCGCAGACAGATTGCTTCCGTCTGAGACTTTTGCAGACAGTTCACGAAGCAATTCGCTGTTTGCTTCGTCCGTTTCTTCCCCTAACAGCGCAAGCCCTTCCCATGCCGGAATTCCGCTTTTAAAAAACAGCGCAAGCTGTTGGAAAAACTCCTCCAACTCCGCCGCGGAAAGTTCTTTTTGTCTGCCGGGTTGTTTCATTCATATTGCCTCCTGAAGGGATTTTAGTAATAAAACATTGCGTTATAATTGCTGCCGTCTCCGATATATTGTGCAAGACCTTGTCCCGCGGCAAAGGTAGGATCCATCAACACCCAGTTTCTTCCGTCAAACTGAATGATGCCGTTAATCCATCCGGTCTCTTCAGTGTAAACGCTGATCCACGCATGATAGTCCTTGCCGGCATAGCCGATAACCAACTGCGTAGGAATGCGCTGAACACGCAACATAGCCGTCATCAGCGCCGCATAATCAAAACAGATGCCCTTCTTCGTATTCAGCGTATCGTCCAAATCGGGCAGATAAGACGAAGACACATTTTCCGCCTTATCCGTATCGTAAACGACATTTTTGACCACATAATCATAAATACGCCTTACTACGTCCAAATCGTCCGATGCACCCTTGGCCAGTTCTCCGCTAAACGCTACTGCTGCGGTTTTTTCCGTATAGTCAACATATTGATTTGGATGCAAAAAGGGAGTAAATTCATTTTTTAGATTCACATTGAACGATGCACCGTCCACAAACGCATATTGGTCGCCCGAAATATTGCGGTAAATTTTAAGTGTATAATGTCCGTTTCCCGAACTGAGCGGAAATACCTGAAATTCGCCGCTTGCCGGCAGGTCGTATGTATAGGGCTCCTGATTATTGCATGAAAGCTGCATCTTGATTCGCCCGTTACCCGTATATTTTACCATGACATATCCGTCCTCAAGATGCGAGGCATCTATCAGAGAGGCAGTACCCTTAAAAATCTGCGTTCCGTCTGCACGAGGTACCAGTACCACAGGTTGGGTATCCCGGGAAGTTTCTCCCTCCCGTGCTGCTCCTGTCGGTTGTCCTTTCGCACATCCGCCTGTCCAGGCAATGGCGAAACAAAGTATTGCCACGAATGTCAGCCGAACAATGTTCAACCCTCTCTTCAAAAAACGTCCTCCTGTAAGCCTCCGGCGGCGGTCAATACCGGAATACTTATCTTATTTCTATTTCCAAACGGGGTCAACAATCCATCTCCAGCGGCATAACCTTGCAGTTGAAAATATATTTGGCGTTTTTGCTGTTGCTGTAAAACATCCTTTTTACCCGTTCTATTACCATGCGCCCCGTTTTTACGCTTGTCACGGAAGGCAACAATACCACATATTGTAAGGGACTGTATCGGGAAATCGTATCTCCTTGACGCAGGCACTCC
>JAAYNF010000058.1 GCA_012520975.1 Clostridiaceae bacterium
CCTCCTCTTTTGGCGGTTTCGATGTTGGCGTACGGATGCCATGCAGGCGACCACGAACCTACCGTGAAATCACAGGCCGGTATCTTGGCAAGCTCCTCTTTCGTGTAGCTATGCGTATCAACGGTCCCAAGATAGTATTCGTTCCAGTATGCCAAGTTCTTCTCTATCCTGTCGTTGGTGTCCCGATCGAAATCTTTTTCAGGGAAAGTATCCACAAACAGCGCGGCAAAGAAGGGGTTGACGTTTCTTCCCTTAAGATGAGGCCCGTAGGTCTCTCCGAATTTAACAATGTAGTTGAATCCGCAGCCCTCGAGCTGGACATCCATCTGAAGCGCGGCCTCATGAACCATGACATTTTTGATGAGTTCAGGATATTTCACGCCGGTCATCAAAACGCCCTGTCCGCCCGAGCTGCATCCATACAACGAGGCCTTGCCCATTTTCATCTGTTTAATGATGCATGCGATATCATCTGCCAGAATTTCGGGTGTCACCTTTTGGTGCACCGTAGGCATTGATCGGCTGCCGCCCCTCGGGTCAAATGTGATAACGGTAAACTCATCCGCCATAAGCCTTGCGACTTCAGCGTATAATTCACAGTCGTTGACTCCGTCCGGCATGATGACAAGAAGCGGGCCCTGTCCTCGCTTTTCGCAGTAGATCTTGCAGTCTTTAGCTTCAACATATAACACTTCTTTTTTCATAGCCAACCTCAAAAAAAGTATGTCGCGGAAAGCTTCTTTTGCCTTCCGCGACACGAATATAAATCTTACCAGTTATCTTTTTCTTCAGCGTAGAGCCTCGGAAGAATATCCGCAAGCTGTGTAAATTCAAAGAAATTGTGTTCCTGAAGGGCCTCCAGGGCCGGCAACAGCTTTTCAATACGCTCTTCGGACGCCTTAAGCACGCCCTTGCCGTTTTCGATCTGATATCCGAACCAGAAACGGCTTCTGAGTTCGCATCCACCCTCAACGTCACGGGTCATGTGAAGCATAACCACAGGGAAGTTTCCATCCGGCGCGCAGATCTGTACATTAGCCGTAACCATGAATGAGCACGCCTCCGTGCCGATTTTGGCTCCATCATATCCGAGCTCAACAGGATCCCGGAATCCGATGATCAGCGTCGCAGGGTCTGTTCCCGGGATGAGGGACTCAAGAACAACATGATCAACGCCCTGACACTTTTTGAGAAGCGTCGGTGCATTTAATATCTTTTCCCTGTCTTCCTCTGTCAGTTCGAGTCCGTAATGATTATACGGATCCCAAATGGAATAACGGAAAGGATCGAGGGGATGCCACGCGAAATACCACTGGAGCATTTCCCCTGTGCTTCCCTCAAACTTGGTGTGATTGCTTATGACGTATCCGCCTGCTTTTAATTTCCTGATTCCGCCAAAATCGTCCGGAAGATATCCCGGTTCAAAGATCATGTTTCGGTCTTCGATCTCAAGACCTGCCCCCGGCTGTCCATACATGTCCTGCAGGATTTCGATCTTGTTCTTGGGAACCTCAACAAGCTCTCGCTCATAAAAATGATAATAAGATTTTGTCTTGTCCTCTTCTCGAATCGGTACTTTGCTTGCACCACGAATTAAATCCATAATATTACCTCCTTAAACGTATTCGAATGCACTTATATCCTAAATATGATTATAATATCAAAAAGTTGCATACGCAAACCGCTTTTATCTGTCATTTTTGTAGCTTTCGCACAATTCGCGTTTGAATTAACAACAAAAGAGCCATGCCAATCGATTGGCACAGCTCTTTCATGTGGGTTCGGTTCTGCATGGCTTAAAAACTGTCTTTGGGTTGAACCTTGGCGCTGCACAATGATCTTTTATGCGGGGTCGTCTTCAGTAATTTCGTCTACAATAGGTTCTGTCGCTGTTTGGCTCGGCGCAGAAGTGCTCTTGTTTTCCTTGAGGATTAGTTTAAAGACCAGTTGATTAATGAAAAATCCAACCAACGCACCTATGGCAAGCGCAAGAATATATCCCATGATGTCAAGTTGCTTGTTGATCATCAGAAAAAGGATCAACACCGCAACCGCAAACACCGATGGTAAAATCGCCTTTTTCATGGAAGTGCCTCCTTTCCTTTGGGTAACTTAAAAAGTCCTATGTGAACCCGAATTCAGGGCAGCGCCTAAAATATAGACTATCCACCCTCATAGTCGTCATCTCACATAAGACCATCGTATCCCGCAGGACTTAGACGGCTTATTCCGCACAAGGGGTTTTCACCACAAGCACTTTGACCGATTAATCACTATTCTGTTGTATAAAAATGGTAACAAGGAATTGATTTTTTGTCAAACAAAACGCGACAAATCCGACGATGTGTAAGCAAAAAAGGGCACATTGAAAACCAATGCGCCCCCTGCGGTGGCTAAGATTTTAAGGATGAAAAGTCCACCTGATTTCCTTGATGTCGTCTCCCGAGACCGTTAGTTCCACAAAGGTTAAGCCGGAACCACCGTCTTCGATTGCCGGGATCATTGTATTTAGAAAAGTTTGGTAATCGACCTCAATCGGTTCGACGGACATCTTCTCGTCGGGGAGATAGAACTTGGTTTTTTTATTCGTCGTGTACCAATGTTTTCTTTTATCAGTATTGCGAATATATCCCATTTCCCTGGTTTCTTCTTCTGCTTCCTCCTGCCCGCAACCGGTGTCGATCATGTATTTTTCCAGAGCTTCACTGCCGGACAGCCAATCAACAAAATCAAAAGCGAAGGATGTTCCATAAGGATCCATGGTTTCGCTCCAGCCGATTATGTACGCAAAATTCGGCAACAGCTCAAGTTTGGTCACTTTGTCGATATTGATCTTCTCACCTGGTGGATCGAGATACTCGTTGACATTCTGCCAGGTAACCTTGATTTTTTGGCCGACTTCAAGGGACTCCGGATCCAGACCGGGATCGGTCAGAACAAAAAAGGAGTACTCTTTGCTATCATTGCCGCGAACACTCAGATGCAAATAATCGCCCCACTCCAATCCCTGAAACTTGCCCTTAAGAACATTGACCGACGGTGCCGTTTCCTTTGCCGTGGTCGGCACGGCTGTGGTTTCCTCGACCGTGGTTGGCGCGGCGGTGGTTTCCTCGGCGGGCGTCGGCGCGGCGGTTGTGGTTGGTACGGTGAACGGAGCCGAGGACGTTGGGGTTGTTGTCGGAGGTTCCGTCGTTTGATCAGTGGTTGGCTGGGATAAAAACTGCCTCAGCAGCGGCTTTATAA
>JAAYNF010000059.1 GCA_012520975.1 Clostridiaceae bacterium
CCGTGGTTGATTTCCGGGTCCAGGTGATAAGGCCGGCCGGCCAGAACGATGCCTTTCTGTCCGGTACTTTCCAGAAAATCCAGCACTTCCCGGCCTTTTTCCCGAATATCCTGCTTGAATCGATGATGCTCGGCGAAACCTTTTTTGATGGCTCGCCGGGCCTCGGGCAGCGTCACGCCGAAGGCGCTGAACTCAGCAACCAGACGTCTGGGCAAACGTTTGGGATGTCCGAGGGAGAAAAAGGGATTGATCAGGCGGACATCCGCCTCCCGGAGTTGCTCAACATTGTTTCTGATCACTTCCGGATAGGACACGACAATCGGGCAATTGTAGTGATTGTTAGCCATCGGACTTTCCTTTTTCTCATAGGAAATGTCAGGATAAAAAATCGTTTTTATACCCTTCTGGATCAGGTCGACAATATGGCCATGAGCCAGCTTGGCCGGATAACAGACGCTTTCCGAAGGAATGGAATCCATGCCCTTTTCAAACATTTTATAATTGGAATGCCCGGATAAGACAACACGAAAACCCAGATCGGTGAGCACCGTGAACCAGAAAGGATAATTCTCATACATATTCAGAACGCGCGGCACGCCGATCGTTCCACGGTGAGCCTGTTCGGGGCTCAACGGTTTATAATTGAAAACCCGCTTGTATTTATAATCGAAAAGATTGGGTATTGTATCTTGATGTTTGATGTTGCCGGCGCCCCGTTCGCAACGGTTTCCGGAAATAAAACTGGTGTCATGACCGAAGTGAGAGATGGTCAGTTGGCATTTGTTGGTGCAAAGCCGGCAATGACTGCGTTCGGTTTCGACCTTGAAATCAGCCAGTTCGGCCGGTCCGATCAGGGTGTCCGGTTGGCCGGTATAACGTTCCTGCGCCAGCAATGCCGCGCCAAAAGCTCCCATCAAACCGGCTATGCTAGGCCGGATGACTTCGCGGCCGGCAACCAATTCAAAACAACGTAAAATCGCGTCATTGACGAAGGTTCCGCCTTGGACAACGACATTTTTGCCCATCTCCGCCGGATCCTTGATTTTAATCACTTTATAAAGAGCGTTTCGAACAACAGAGTAAGACAAGCCGGCCGAAATATCACCCACACTGGCGCCTTCTTTTTGTGCCTGCTTGACTCTGGAATTCATAAACACGGTACAGCGTGTGCCAAGATCAACCGGACTTTCGGCCTGGAGTGCTTCGAGAGAAAATGTATGCGCATTCATGTTCAACGATTCGGCAAAGGTCTGTATAAATGATCCGCAACCGGAGGAGCAGGCTTCATTGATCATGATGCTGTCGATAATGCCGTTCTTGATCCGCATGCATTTCATATCCTGCCCGCCGATGTCGATGATGAAATCGACCTCCGGGCAAAAATATGCCGCGGCCTTATAGTGGGCCATGGTTTCGATTTCGCCCTCTTCAACTTTAAGCGCGGCCTGAATCAGCGCTTCACCGTAGCCGGTAACGCAGGAGCGAGCGATTCGGGCCTCGACCGGAAGCTGTTGATAAATTTGGCGAAGGATGGTCAAAGCGCTGGTAATCGGATTGCCCTTATTGCTGGCATAGTAATGATAAATCAGCTCCTGGTTTTCATTGATCAGCACAGCTTTGGTGGTTGTGCTGCCCGCATCAATCCCCAAGAAGCAGTCACCTTTTTGCTTGCTGATATCAAACAATTCGACCGTATGATTGTTGTGCCTGGCCATAAAGTCTGCCCGCTCCTGCTCGTTGACGAACAGGGGTCGGATGCGGGTAATATCCTGATCCATTTTGCGTGATGAATGAAAACGTTGATGGATATCCTGTAAAGTAATCGGTTGGCCGTCGGCCAGTAGCGCCGCACCCAAAGCCACGTAAAGCTGCGCATCCGGTGGTGTGGTAAAACTTTTAACCGAGTCACGCAATGACCGTTCGAAAGCCTGTCTCAAGGATGGCAAGAAATGAAGCGGTCCGCCCAAAAAGACAACATGCCCGCGAATCGGCCGTCCGCAAGCCAATCCGGCAATGGTCTGATTGACCACCGCCTGAAAGACCGAAGCCGCCAGATCTTCTTTTGAGGCGCCGTCATTGATCAGCGGTTGAAGGTCGCTTTTGGCAAAAACGCCGCAGCGGGATGCAATGGAGTACAAAGTTTTGTGTCGGGAGGCCAGTCGGTCCAAACCGGCGGCATCGGTTTGCAGCAAGGCGGCCATTTGATCGATAAAGGCGCCGGTGCCACCGGCACAGGTTCCGTTCATCCGTTGCTCAGGAACCGGGTGCATATAGGTAATCTTAGCATCTTCGCCGCCCAATTCGATGATGACATCCGTGCCGGGCACAAAGCGGCGAATGGCTTCGGTTTCGGCAATGACTTCTTGGACAAAGGGCAAATCCAGCCAGTTTGAAACACTGACGCCGCCGGAGCCGGTTACACTGATTTGAACCGAAGCATCGGGGTATTCCGACAAAACATCCTCGAACACTTTCGCCAACTCACCGCTGATATCGGCATGATGACGACGGTATTGTTGATAAACGATTTGGTCACGATGCACCAGGACCACCTTGATGGTGGTCGACCCGATGTCTAAACCCATTTTATACAGTATTGCCATTACTCTTCAATCAATTCCCGTTATTAACATATTCGCTGGATTTCTATTCTAACATGAATAGATCCGATTTCAATGTTTGCCATGGGCACGCCGCGGTTCTATTAATTAATCAGGCGTATTATA
>JAAYNF010000060.1 GCA_012520975.1 Clostridiaceae bacterium
CCTTCAAGAAAAGAACAATCCCGCCATTTGTGAAGGAAACATTGAGAAACCTTTACAATCGTTCTTTTGTTATAGAACCAATCCGGCAGGCATGTTATAATATTGACCGGCTTTCGAGGCCGATCATGAAATAGCCTGTCGAGGTAACTATGCTCAAAACAAAACCCGCGCGAATTGCATTGCTGCTTTGCCTGCTTTGTATCGTCGCCCTGTTGACGGTCACGGTGGTTAAGGCGGTTGAAGCCAACGGTTACCATAAAGTACTGATTCACGAAGCCGGTGATCCTCTGCCGCCCGCCGTCCGGTTTTTAAAAAACTCGGATGCCGACGCCATTTATCTGACCGATCCGGCCACCATTGATGTCAACCGAATCGGTTTGCAAAACCTTGAGATCCGGTACCGCAATCGCACCTTGCAGGTGACGCTGGATATCCGGGATACAACGCCACCGGCTGCCGTGCCGGTGGAACTGGATCTGAAGCCCGGCGAAACAGCGAAACCTTCGGATTTTGTTACGGATGTCCGTGATGCATCGGCGGTTGAGATCCGTTTTGAGCAGGAGCCGGATTTTAAAAAAATCGGGACTCAGCCGGTCGCTGTGGTGCTCACCGACATCGCCGGCAACAGCCGGACTCTTTCTACAACGCTGCGCCTGTCGGCTTTAAAGGCGGCTGTGGAAATCGAAGCTGACTCTACCGGAACCTTGCCGGATCCGCAATTGCTGCTCAAAGACGCCTTTGCGGGCTGTGTTGTGGATTGGGTCGGATCCGGACCGAATCTGACCCAATTGGGCGGTCAGGTTGTCGAAGCCACCGTTGACGGCCGGATTTATCGGTCTGAGGTGATTGTCGTGGACACCGTTGCGCCAACGGGTTCGGCTGTCGATGTTGCGGCGTGGGTCGGTGATGAGCTCACAGCCGATTTGTTTGTTACCGATATCCAAGACGCAACACCGGTTACGGTTACCTTCGCCAAGGAGCCGGATGGCACCCGCGAAGGATCCCAACCGGTTCATCTGCTTTTGACCGATGCCGCCGGCAACCAGGCTTCCTTGACATCTTCCCTGACTCTGACCAAAGACAACGAGGCGCCGATCATCTACGGGGCCAAGAAATATACACTGTACATCGGCCAAACCGCCACCTATAAAAAAGACGTATTGGCCATCGACAACCGCGATGGCGAGGTTGAGATCAAAGTTGACAGCAGCGGGGTAAACCCACGGGTCGAGGGCACCTATCAGGCGGTCTATTCGGCAACGGACCGGGCCGGCAACAGCTCCAGCGTCGATGTGGAAGTGGTTGTCAAGCAGCGGACGGTCACCATGGAAGAGCTTCATGAACTGGCGGATCAGGTGCTTTCGGAAATCACCACTCCGGACAAAAGCCTGTACCTGAAAGCCTGGGACATTTATACCTACGTCAATTTGCGTCTGACCTATACCGGGACATCGGACAAAACCGATTGGATGCGGGAGGCCAGGCGCGGCATCGTCGACGGGGTCGGCGATTGCTTCACCTATTACGCCATGTCAAACCTGCTTCTGGACCGGATCGGCATGCAGACACTGAGCGTCGAGCGAGCCAGCAAGCCCGGAGAAGCCCGCCATTTCTGGCATTTGGTCAACTGGGGCGAAGGATGGTATCATTTTGATGCCTGCATCCATATCCCCAAGCTGGAATCTTTTATGTTGACCACGGCTCAAATGGACGCCTTTTCTGCCCGGGTTGGCAAAGACAATTATTATTACCGCTTTGATCGTGACAATTATCCGGCATCGGAAACAAAGATTGTCAATGATATTTCTGTTGTGGGGCCATATTGATGAAACGGCTGGGTGTCATCGGCGGCTTGGGCCCTCTGGCCACCGCGCAATTTATGGAAATGGTCGTGCGGATGACCGATGCCCGTCACGACCGGGATCATATCCCGATGATTATCAACAGTTACCCGGCCACACCCGACCGGACACGGTTCATTCTCGGCCAAAGCGAGGACAGCCCGCTGCCGACGATGGTCCGCATCGGTCAAGAGCTGGCCGGCATGGGGGCGGAGTGCATTGCCATTCCCTGCGTCACGGCTTATTTTTTCTACGGTCAGCTGGCCGCCAACATCCCGGTGCCGGTCATCGACTTAATCGGCGAAACCGCCCTTCACCTCCAAGAAAACCAAGTAACCTGCGCAGGGCTGATGGCAACCGATGGAACCCTTGCCGGCGGCTTTTTCCGCCGAAGGCTGGAAGAAGCAGGCATTGAGGTGGTTGAGCCGTCAGCCGCCAATCAGAAGCTGGTGATGAAGATCATCTATGATCATGTCAAGGCCAATCAACCGGTCAATATGGCTGATTTCGCGACCGTGGGAAATGAGCTTCGCCAACAGGGCGCACAGGTTATTCTCCTCGGCTGCACCGAACTATCGTCTATTCATCGCGACCAGCCAATCGGAAACGGCTACCTCAACGTCATGGCTGTTCAGGCGCGTAAAGCCGTCCTGCTGTGCGGAGCCAAGCTCAAGCCGGCTTTTGCCAAGCTGATTACCTAATTAAATGTAAAGGAGAGCAGGAAGTTGGACCGACAAACCAATGTTCTGGAATATCTTGATCGCATTGTCGAGGAATGCCCGGACAAAGCGTGCTACGCCAACGAGTCGGAGATCATGACCTTTCGTCAGGTGTATCAAGAAGCACGCGCAATCGGCACCTTTCTGGCCGAACAGGATCTTTATCAAAAACCGATCGTGGTTTTTATGAAAAAACACCCTCGGACCATTGTCGCATTCCTAGGGACCGTCTATTCCGGCAATTATTATGTGCCGATCGATGAGGAAATTCCGACTTATCGCATCGAGATGATTTTCCAGACCCTGCAATCCGAAGCCGTAATCTGTGACCAAAGCACAATTGATTCCCTGTCCGCGCTGGGTTATCAGGGACGGATTTTCATTTATGACCAGATGGTAAAGACCAAGCCACAGCCCGATCGGCTACGGCAAATCCGGGATCGGGCCATTGATACCGATCCGATTTATATTGTCTTCACCTCCGGCTCAACGGGAGTTCCCAAGGGTGTCGTGGCCTGTCATCGATCGGTGATTGATTATATCGAATCCTTTTCCGAGGTCATGAAATTCAGCCGCGACACCATTTTCGGCATTCAGGTTCCGTTATATGTCGATGCCTGTCTCAAGGAGATTTTTCCGACGCTGAAATACGGCGCCACCGCGATCATCATTCCCAAGGAGCTCTTTATGTTCCCCCTCAAGCTGGTGGAGTTTTTGAACCAGCATCGGATCAACACGATCTGCTGGGTTGTTCCGGCTCTGACACTCATTTCAGGGCTGGGGGTTTTTGAAAAAGTCGTGCCTCAATATCTGCACACCATTGCCGCGGGCAGCGAGGTTTTCCCCATGAAGCAGTTCATGCTCTGGCAAAAAACCTTGCCTGACGCCCGCTTCATTAATCTATATGGTCCAACCGAAGCCACCGGTATGTCTTGTTGGTACGAAGCCGACCGTCTGTTTGAAATCGACGATGTGCTGCCGATCGGGCGGCCTTTTCGGAACACACAGATTATGCTTCTGGATGATCAGGATCGGCCGGCAAAGCCGGGCGAGCCGGGCGAAATCTGCATCCGTGGTACGTCATTGACCATGGGCTATTACAAAGATTTTGACAAAACCAATGAATGCTTCGTGCAAAACCCGCTAAACACCGGTTATCCGGAATTGATTTACCGAACCGGCGACATCGGCCGCTATAATGAAAAGGGCGAACTGCTTTTCGTATCGCGCAAAGATTATCAGATCAAGCATATGGGACATCGTATCGAGCTCGGCGAGATCGAAATGGTTGTCAATAAAATGACCGGCATTCTGCAATGCTGCGCCATTTTCGACGATCAGCGAAAGAAAATTATTCTCTACTATGTCGGCACCCCCGACAGAGCACAGGTCGTTCAATACTGCAAGCAGAAGCTGCCGCGTTATATGATTCCCAACTTGGTGGAGGCGCTGGACGTCATGCCCTTGACCAATAATGGTAAAATAAATCGACTGCTGCTCAAAGAAAAGTATTTGAACCGCAAAAGGAGCTGAACAATGGAAGCGTTGCTGGAAATCCTGGAGGAACTGCATCCGGAGATTGATTTTTTGACCCATGAGAAGCTGATCGACGATAAAATTCTCGATTCTTTCGACATCATTACCCTGATCACGGAGATCAGTGAAGAATATGACGTGCGCATTCCGGTCGATGAGATCGCCCCGCAGAATTTTAATTCCGCCCAAGCCTTGTACGCATTGATTCAACGGCTTCTGGACTGAGCGGCGCGACCGATCACGGAGGCATCATGCTGTTTACATCCTACAGCTTCATTCTGTTTCTGGCTGTTTTATTTGTCCTGTATTATCTCGTGCCCCGCAAAATTCAGTGGTTGCTGTTGCTGGCGGCCAATTTTGTCTTTTACGCATTTTCCGGCTGGGATAATTTGGCCTTCATGCTGATCACCATTCTTTCAATTTGGTTGATCGGCCGACACATCGGGCGGCTGCACCAGGCCCGCGACCAATATTTAGCCGAACACAAAGCCGATTTGAATCGGGAACAAAGAAAAGCTTACAGGGAAGCTGTAAAATCTCGTCAATTGCGTTGGTTGTTGTTGGCCCTGTTTATTAATTTGGGAATTTTGGCGGTGCTCAAATATACCAATTTTGTCATCGCCAATATCAATACGATCCGCGGTTGGTTCGCGGCCGGTGAGCTTTCCTTTGTCTCGTTGGCGCTGCCGATGGGCATTTCGTTTTATATTTTTCAATCGGTCGGCTACATGATCGATGTTTATCGGGGCAAATATCCCCCTGAGGACAACATCCTGCGTTTGGCCCTGTTCGTTTCTTTTTTCCCGCAATTGGTTCAGGGTCCGATCAGCCGTTTCGATGATCTCAGCCAAACATTGTTCCAGGAACATTCCTTTGACGGGCGCACGGTTACCTATGGTCTTCAGCGAATTCTGTGGGGATTTTTCAAAAAATTGGTGATCGCCGATCGAATTTTGGTCGGTGTCAATACCATCATCCGCGATCCAGAGCATTATACCGGTATTTATGTGTTGGTCGGCATGTTGTTCTATGCCATTCAACTCTATGCTGATTTTACCGGCGGCATCGACATTACGATCGGTATTGCCCAAACTCTTGGAATTAAAGTCAAGGAAAATTTTGACCGGCCTTATTTTTCCAAATCCATCGCCGAGTTTTGGCGTCGCTGGCACATAACCATGGGAACCTGGTTTCGGGATTATGTTTTCTATCCCCTTTCCATCAGCCGGCCAATGCTGAAACTGGCCAAAAAGAGTCGGACGCGATTTGGTGACGCTGTCGGCAAACGGGTTACGGTTTATCTTTCCACCCTGATCGTTTGGTTTACAACCGGTCTGTGGCACGGCGCCAGTTGGAATTTTATTGTCTGGGGCCTGCTCAACGGGGTCGTAATCATTCTGTCTCAGGAGTTGAATCCGTTTTACAACTGGTTCCACAACCGTTTTTCGGTGCGCAGTAGTTTTTTCTTCCGTTTTTTCCAGATCACCCGTACCCTGCTCCTGATGAGCTCCCTGCGCATCCTTGACTGCTATCGGGACGTGGGCATTTCTTTCCGTCAGTTTTTCTCCATATTTACAACCTGGAATATCCGCGAACTGGTCGGCGGTCAACTGCTTAACATTGGTCTCTCGGTCGCCGACTACTTGGTTTTGGCTTTCGGCGTGGCCCTAATGATCTTGGTCAGCCTGCGACAGCGCCGGGGTAGTCTGCGCGACGCATTGCAGGAACGGCCGGCCCCCTTACGATATGCATTGACGATTGCCGCCGTTATCGTTGTCTTAGTCGTCGGCGCCTACGGTATCGGCTATGACAGCACCCAGTTCATCTACAACCAGTTTTGACAAAGGAGAATCTTGAATTGAAGAGAAAAAAGCCCCTTATCATTATTCTTCTGGTCATTTTAACCATCGCGTTCCTTGCATTATTGCAGGCTCTTCTGATGCCCAAATTTCAAACACAGCTGCTGGAAGGCGGACTGATCGCCGATTACTATCAAGAGCAAAACAAAGACCATGACGTTATTTTTATCGGTGATTGCGAAGTTTACGAGGATTTTTCTCCCATCACCCTTTGGGAGCAATATGGTATTACCAGCTATATCCGCGGCAGCGCTCAACAATTGATCTGGCATTCCTATTACATTCTGGAGGATACACTCCGTTACGAAACCCCGGACGTTGTGGTTTTTAATATCCTGTCGATGAAGTATGACGAGCCGCAAAACGAAGCTTATAATCGCATGGCGCTGGATGCCATGCCCTTGTCCGGGACCAAGCTCCGGGCCATAAAAGCCTCCATGACCGAGGGTGAAGAATGGCTCAGTTACATCTTCCCGTTATTGCGCTACCATTCTCGCTGGCATGAGTTATCGGCGGAAGATTTCGAGTTTTTGTTCCGTCGCAATCCTGTCTCGCACAACGGCTATCTGATGCGGGTGGATGTTAAGCCGGTCACAAGCATTCCGACTCCCAGACCGCTCCCCGATTACCAATTCAGTGATATTTGTTATGAATATCTCGACAAAATCACCGATCTGTGCCGCACAAACGATGTTCGACTGATCCTGATCAAGGCGCCGTCGATTTATCCTTACTGGTATGATCAATGGGATCAGCAGATGGTTGATTATGCGGCCAGAAATGATTTATTATATATTAACACCCTACAGCACTTGGAGGAGATCGGCATCGATTATGATACGGATACTTATGATGCCGGTTTGCACATGAATCTTTCCGGCGCCGAAAAGATGTCGGTCTACTTCGGCCGGATCCTGGCTGAAGAATACGGTCTGGCCGACCGGCGCGGCGACGATTTGCTGGCCGCCCGATGGAACGAAAAAGCCGCCGCCTATTATCGTCAGCAGGCCGATCAATATCTGGAGCTGGAAACCTACGGTTATCTGCGAGCCTTTCGTTACCAATCGGATTAAGAAATGAGGCATGAATCATGAAATCACCCGTAAGGCAAAAAAAGATCCCCCGCCGGATCACGCGGGCTGCAATGGCCCTTCTGTTGGCGTTTCTAGTGACTTTGGCGTTTGTCGCCTGTGACAAGCCGCCGGTGACGGAGCCTCCGGACCCCGGAAACTCGACCGGTCAAACCACGACGGCCGGCATTGAGCCGTCGTCAGGCTATTCTTTCGTGTATCGGGGAATTGAGATCTTCATCAACACACCTGTTGCGCCGATTTTAGCTGAGCTGGGCGATCCCATCCATTTTTTCGAAGCACCCAGCTGTGCTTTTCAGGGACTGGATAAAATCTACACCTATGCCGGTCTGGAAATCCAAACCTACACCGAGGGCGATACCGATTATGTGTATATCCTCAATATCATGGATGATACCGTGAGCACGCCGGAAGGCATCAGCTTGGGGGCTTCGCCGGAGGAAGTAAAGGCCGCCTACGGAAATCATGCCGCCGAATCACCCAACCAGTTGCTGTACATGAGCGATGGTTGCCAGTTGAAGTTTGTCTTTGCCGATGATGAGCTGGTTTCGATTGAGTACGCTCTGCCGGTCATTTGACCGAGATCGTACTCAACCTGCCTGCTAAGTGCCGAAAGTGTGTTTGACACCCTGATTGCTAATAATCCTTAGGAGGAATATTCCCATGAACGAGACCATTAAAGCCATTTTTGACCGTCGCAGCATTCGAAATTTCAAGCCTGACCGTCTCACCGATGAGCAGATCGAAACCTTGATTCAAGTGGCACTGGCATCACCGAGCGGCATGGATCTGCAACCTTGGCTTTTCCATTTTATTACCAACCAAGATAAAATGAACCGGATCAGTGAAGGTGTGCTGGATGCCTTCCGCAAGGCCGGCAACCAAGAACTTCTGGATCGTATGGCGGCGCGCCATCCCAGTATTTTTTATGGGGCACCGTTGCTGGTCGTCATTTCCATGTCCCAAGACAACCTTTCCGGCGTCGATGCAGGCATTGCCATCGAAAATTTAGCCATTGCCGCCCAATCCATGGGCCTTGGCTCCTGCATTATCGGTATGGCGGCCGCCGGATTCAACGGGGATGAAGGAGACGAACTGGCCAGACTGATTGAAATGCCCGCCGATCATGCTTTTGTGATTTCCATCGCCATTGGTTACCCGGCGATGAGCAAGAAAGCCCATGCGCGCAATCGGGATAAAATCAAAATTGTTGACTGATTAAAATGGAGCGGCCGGATCCGGCGCAAAGCAATCCTGGTAATTAACAACCAAATCCTTGTCGCTCCTTGCAACCTGTCCGGTCCTATGTTATGATTTGTAAGAACGGAAACAATCGGAGTTTTCTCTTATTAAAGTGCCGACATCAGGTGTTTTTCGTTGTTTTTAATATGAATATGACAACACTTCTGACGATAAGGAGGCTGTCAATGCCTGAGGTTTTTCCTTTGCTCGTTTGCATTGTTTTTTCCGCCCTTCTGCTGACGGTGGTTTTTGCGCTCTTGCTCCGTCGCCGGCAATCCTGTCAGAAACCGCGACAAAAGAGCAGCCCGCCGCACAATGAAATTTTGTTAAAGCTGTTTTCCCTGCCTTTTAACAACATCAACGATCAGCTGGACTTTGTTTTGCAACAGATCATCGCCATAATCGGCTGCCGATACGGTTGCATTTACCGATATAACGAGAAGGAAGGCATCTTAACGCATATTTCCTTTGCCGATCATGACCGGAGAACGATGCTGTTTGAAGGGCAGCAAAAAACGTATCGGCTCAACCAGGCCGGCCTGCTGGCCAACGTCATTTCTCAGGCGGCTCCGCTCATAATTAATGATATGACGCAGCATACATCCATATCCGCCTCGCAACACCTCCCGCAAGGATTCCCAAAGCCGGATCGCTTGCTGGTCGTACCCGTTATTATCGACAATCAGGTTTCGGCGGTTTTGGCCTTGGGCGACAAAAGCACTGATTTTAATGCCGATGACGTTCATGAAATCACTCTGCTGATCGGCGGCGTCTGGCAGGCAGTCAAACGAAAAACAGCCGAAAATCAATTAACGATCGAACGTAATAGATACCGCCGGACCTTGGCTTTTATCGAAGACGGCGTGGTGCTGATCGATGGTGTCGGCAAAGTCGAAGAGCTCAATCCGGCAGCTGAATTTCTGATTGGCTGGTCCCGCGAAGAAGCCCGGGGGCGGCACTATTCCGAAATCTTTTACATCGACAACGAAGACAATACAGAGAAGATCGATGATCCGATCGATCAGGTCATCCGCACCGGACAAGCCCGGAAATTTGACAGCGTTCCTTTTGTTTTACGGAATAACTCTAGGCGCTTTTTGGAAAGCAGCATCTCGCCGATCTCGGACGATGCCGATCAACCGGGCGGCTATGTCGTTGTTTTCCGTGATGTGA
The DNA here is from genome assembly GCA_012520975.1 of Clostridiaceae bacterium. Lineage (GTDB taxonomy): Bacteria > Bacillota > Clostridia > Saccharofermentanales > UBA5734 > UBA8949. Next base: position 9,462 of record JAAYNF010000060.1, read on the forward strand.
CCCGTCGCCGGATTCGACAACAGCAAATCGAATTCCTTAGTTTCCACGATTCTTTGACCGGACTTTATAACCGGCGCTTTTTTGAGGAAGAGCTGGAACGGCTTGATACCAAACGCAATTGGCCGATCTCAATTATCATGTGTGACATCAACGGGCTGAAACTGACCAACGATGTTTTCGGGCACGCCGCCGGTGACGAGCTGCTCAAGGGATTTGCCGCCATACTGAATAAAGTCTGCCGTTCGGACGATATTCTTGCCCGCTGGGGCGGCGATGAGTTTGTCTTGCTCTTGCCCAATACATCCTGTGCCGAGGCCGAGACCATTATCTCGCGGATCAAAAAAGCTTATGCGAGCCAGCAGTTCACGGCAATGCGAGGATCGACCTCCCTAGGAGCGGCCTGTAAGGCGACGGAGGAGGACGGCGATATGAAGCAGATTCTGGCGCTGGCCGAAGAGCGGATGTACCTGAACAAAGCCGTGGAGCGGGATTCCGTCCAGCAGGATATCATCGGAACCATCGTCAATCGCCTGCACAACGCCGGGAGCCGGGAACGTGAACATGCCGAGACGGTCAGTGCCTTGTGCGAGCGACTCAGCAAAAGGCTCGGCCTGCCGCAAAAGGAGGTGCGCCGGGCACGAGACGCTGGTTACCTGCACGATATTGGCAAGGTTGTTTTAGATCCCAAGTTGCTGAACAAAAACTACGTCATGTCCGAGGAAGACTGGGCGGAGATCAAAAAGCATCCCATCGTTGGTTATCGGATCCTGAATACGTTCGACGAAACCATTGATCTGGCCGAACCGGTTCTTGCCCATCAGGAGCATTGGGACGGCAGCGGCTACCCCAAAGGCCTGAAAGGCGAAGAAGTTCCGCTTCTGGCTCGAATTATCGCCTTGGCCGAAGGTTATGAAAGGTTAATACATGATTCAGATAATCGTGAAGCTTATTCCAAGGAACAGGCGATCAGCCATATTCGCTCTCTCTCGGGCAGCCAATACGAGCCGGCATTGGTTGACGAATTTGTCCAAATGATCGAGGAAAGTGATTACGTAGAAAAAGCGCCGGCTTCTTCATAAGCAAAGGAGTTGTTGATATGCGGACAATGAAACTAGGCCAAACCGATCTTCAGGTTCCGGTTGTTGCCGTTGGTTGTATGCACCTGCATACGCTGAACAAAGCCGAGGCCGGACATTTTTTAAATTCAGCCATCGAGATGGGAGCTAATTTTTTCGATCATGCTGACATTTACGCAGGTGGAAGATGCGAATCTTTATTTGCCGAGGCTCTGCCATTGACCGCTGATCGGCGGGAAAAAATCCTGATTCAATCCAAATGTGGCATCGTTCGCGGCAAAATGTTTGATTTTTCCAAAGAACATATTCTCAAATCCGTGGAGCAAAGCCTGCAACGTCTGCAAACCGAATATCTTGACGTGCTGCTGTTGCATCGGCCGGATGCGTTGATGGAACCGGATGAAGTCGCCGAAGCCTTTGATCTCTTGGAAAGCAGCGGACGGGTCCGTCATTTCGGTGTCTCCAACCAAAATCCTTGGCAGATCCAATTGTTGAAAAAGTCGGTCCGGCAGCCCATCGCGGCCAACCAGCTGCAGTTGAGCCTTTTGCACACCTCCATGATCGATGCCGGCCTCAATGTCAATCGCAAAAGCGACCCGTCCATCGATCGAGATGGCGGTATCCTTGACTTTTGTCGTCTGCAGGACATCACCATACAAGCCTGGTCGCCATTCCAGAGAGATCTTTTTTCCGGAACCTATCTTGACAACCCGGATTACCCTGAGCTGAACGCCAAGCTCGTTGAAATAGCCGACCGGTACGGCGTAACACCGACAACCATTGTTATTGCTTGGTTCCAAAGGCACCCGGCCGGCATCCAACCGGTAACCGGTACAACCAAGGTTCATCGTCTGGCGGATGCGGTCAAGGCCGCCGAAATCAGATTGACCCGTCAAGAGTGGTACGCTCTCTACCTTGCCGCCGGGAACAAACTGCCCTAGTATTTGGGCAATTTGAAGTTCTTGCTCCTACCTGCTGTCTCACGTGACTGTGTGAGGTGATTTTGTTGATCGATCTTGGCTCTTTGGCTTATGGCCATGCTGTTTGTCTAACCGACAATGACGGTTGGACGACCTTGTTGAGATTTACGGCACGGCAATTGACAGCATACGAGAAAACGCCACAATTTACTGCTTTCAGCCGGCAAACAGCCGGCATTGGTCTGCGTTTTTTGACCGATGGTGATGAAATCCGTTTTTTCTGTCGCCTTGCACCACGAATCGACCTGATCAAGGCCTTTGCATCCACGACACCGGAATGGATCGCCCAAATAAAAAACGGCCGGGAAAGGGCCGTCTCTTACAATCATGATCGTGGTGTCAAGCGTATTTGGCTTCGAAACAGTGTGCGATCAGCCATCAGCATGAATGTTTTTGAGTTGCTGATCAATGGTCGTTCGGTTGCGCTGGTTAAAGCCATCAAGGGCGAAATTATCATTACTTTTGACAACCCGGACCGGAAAACCCACCAAGTTGATTTACTCTTCCCACTGTTGGAAGGGGTCGCCATTAAGGATTTCTCTGTCAGCGGAACCGTGGAACAACTGATTGAATCCCGACCGAGGATGCTCTGTCTGGGGGATTCCATTACCCAAGGCTGCTTAGCGGCGCATCCTGCTCAAACTTATGTCAGACAACTGGCGGATCGCTTGAATTATGAAGCCCTCAATCAGGGAATCGCCGGTTGTCGGTATCTGCCGGAACATCTTGCGGGCATCGAAGATATTCCCGAACCACGGTTGATCACGGTCGCCTATGGTACCAACGACTGGGATTCGTTGCTTACACGTTCTGAAATTCAGGCCAATATCCGAGCTTATTATCAACAGCTACATGACAAATTCCCCGGAAAACCCATTTATGTCATCACGCCGATCTGGCGCGCCGATATGAATGAACCGAGGCCCAGCGGCGACTTTTCCGTCATTCGAAGGATTATTGAGGCCGAAGCCGCACAGTGGCAAAATATGTCGGTTATTGACGGGTTGTCGATTTCTCCTCATGAAGAAGCTTTTTTCGGCGATATTTATTTGCATCCAAATGATCGCGGCTTCACCTATATCGCGGACAACCTGGCTGATCGATTTGGGAAAAACCACCCCGCCGCCCCGGCATGATATAATTGAAATAGCGTAGACATGATTAGGAGGTCATTTGCATGAAAGATCGGATTATTATCTGTGTCAGCCGTGAATATGGCAGTGGTGGCGGCCTAGTCGGTAAAAAATTAGCCGAACAGCTGGGTGTCAAGTGTTATGATAAAAAACTGATTGAAAAAACCGCAAGGGATCATGATCTTCCGGAGGAGTATATCGCTGAAATGGATGAAAAGCCCATCGGCTGGTTTTCGGCAGGAATTCAAAGCCCCTATCGGTCCGACTATCACGATGCATTATTTTATGTTATGAATGATCGTGTTTTTTATCTTCAGGCCGAAACCATCAAGAACATTGCTGCTGAGGGATCCTGCGTCATTATCGGCAGGGTTGCCGAAGAGGTGCTCAAAGAAGATCCCGACATGATCTCGGTTTTTATTCACGCCCAAAAGGAAGACCGTATTAATCGGGTCATGGAGACCGAAGGTTTCACGTACAAAGAAGCCGAGCGCATGGTTCGCAGAATGGACAAGAACCGCGCCAACTATCATAATTTTTATTCCGACCGCAAATGGGGCAGATGTGAGTCCTATGACTTTTCTATTTCAACCTCCCGGTTTGGCATCGATGGCGCGGTCAAAGGTATTGTCAAACTACTGGAATAGTCCCTTCACCGCTCCGTACAGCTGTTTGAACCGATGGAACTTGGCCGCATAACGCGCGTTTTCGGCCATGTTCGGCTGATAACGGTCCACATCCTTGATCAGCGCGGCACAACCGGCTTCGACCGTGGCAAATCTGCCGCAACCGGTCATTGCCAAAATGATGGCGCCCAGACCGCCCCCTTCGGCTGTGTTGATGGTACGCAGCTCCAGTCCTAGAATGTCCGACAGCATCTGCAACCATGTCGGTGATTTGGCTCCACCGCCGATCACCCGCGCAAACTTAGCTGAAGCCCCGGCTTCTTTCATCGCCAAATAGCAGTCCAGCAACCCAAAGTTGATCCCTTCAAGCACCGCGCGGCTCATGTCATCCCGTGTATGAGCCGCCGTCATCCCGAAAAAGCATCCACGAGCCAGCGGGTCGTTGATCGGACTGCGTTCGCCGGTTAAATAAGGCAGGAAAAACAATCCATCGGCTTCGGCCGAAGCAGCGCCGGCATCGGTCTGCGCATAATCGGTCTCTCGCAAGATGGATCTGACCCACCAATCGTTGCTGCCGGCAGCGGACAGCATAACTCCCATCATGTGATAGCGCCCATCGGCATGGCAAAAACTGTGCAAGGCGCCGGATTCAATCCGATTGTAACGGGCACTGCTGACAAAAACAACACCGCTGGTACCCAGCGAAATGCTCATTCGCCCATCGCCCACGGTGCCGGTACCAACCGCGCCGACCGCCTGATCTCCTCCGCCCGCAACAACGCGGGCCGTAGGCGGCAAGCCGGTTTTTGCGGCGAAGGTCGGCGAGACCGTGCCCACAACCTCGTAACTTTGATAAACCTGTGGCAATTGGTCTTGGCTAATGCCCAGTATTTCCAGAATCGGCTGCGACCAGCGACCTCCGGCAACATCAAAATAGAGGGTGCCGCTGCAGTCCGAGACATCCGAGGCAAAAACATCGCTCATTTTGTAGATTAAATAATCCTTGGGCAACATGATACGAGCGATGCGGTTGAAGTTTTCCGGCTCATTGTTTTTTACCCACAAAATCTTGGGGGCCGTAAAACCGGTAAAAGCGATGTTACCGGTCCATTCGACCAATTTTTCTCGGCCGATGGCCTGATTGAGGTGCGCACATTCACGGGTCGTCCGGTTGTCATTCCAAAGAATGGCCGGCCGGATGACAAGATCATCCCGATCCAGCAGCACCAAACCATGCATCTGACCGGAGAAACTGACGCCGTCGACCTGTGTCAAATCATAGCGGTCATTCAACTCGGCCAGACAATCGATCAAGCCATTGTACCAGTCATCCGGGTTTTGTTCGGCGTGGTTCTCCGCCGGGAAAAACAAGGGATAGCTTTGCGACGCGTGGCCCAGAATTCGGCCGTTTTCATCGGCAAGCAGAACCTTGATCGAGCTGGTACCCAAGTCAACGCCCAAATAATACATGGATTTATCCTCCTGCCTTCTCTACTGCGACAGCTTCTGTTAATCAAACAAGATGCTGTTGATAATCGTCTCCAGATATTCCTGACGGCCGCTGGCAACATCGATATCCCTGAGGTCCTTGGCATAATCGTAAAGACTTTCCAAAGTCACCTGCCCATCGAGAATTTTTTTGCCGATGCCGTTGGTATAGGATGCGTATTTTTCCGCGACGAACCGGTCAAGGCGCCCATCCTCAATAATCGCCGCCGCTTTTTTCAGCCCGAGAGCAAAGGTATCCATACCGGCGATGTAAGCCAAAAGCAAATCTTCAAAATCGTTGCTGGCCCGCCGGGTTTTGGCATCAAAATTGAGTCCGCCTTTGTCAAAGCCACCTTGTTTTAACACTTCCAACATGCAAAGGGTCGTATCATAAACATTGGTCGGAAATTGATCGGTATCCCATCCCAACAACAGGTCTCCTTGGTTGGCGTCGATCGAGCCGAACACACCGAGAACTCGAGCCATACGCAATTCGTGCTGGAAAGTGTGACCGGCCAGAGTTGCGTGATTGGCTTCGATATTCATGCGGAAATCGGCCATTAGGTCGTTCTTTTGCAGGAAGCTGACACAGGTCGCCACATCAAAGTCATACTGATGCTTGGTCGGCTCTTTCGGCTTGGGTTCGATCAGGAAATCGCCTTTGAAACCTTGGGCGCGGCCATAATCGCGTGCCATACGCAGCATACGAGCCAGATTATCCAGCTCAAGGCCAACATCCGTATTCAAAAGCGTATCGTAGCCTTCCCGGCCGCCCCAGAATACGTAGCCGTCACCGCCCAGTTTGATGGTGGCGTCAATCGCGGCTTTGATTTTGCCGGCGGCGACGGCAAAGACGTCGGCATTGCCACTCGTTGCGGCACCGGTCATGAATTTGCGGTCGGAAAACATATTGGCCGTTCCCCAAAGCAGCTTGATGCCGTATTGCTTTTGTTTCGCCAACAGGTAATCCGTCATGATCTCAAGGTTGCGTGTGCTTTCCGCCAGCGTCGCTCCTTCCGGCGCCACATCAACGTCGTGAAAGCAGTAATAACCGATGCCCAATTTGTGCATGAACTCGAAGGCAAAATCGGCCTTTGCCTTGTAACGGGCCATCGGATCTGATTGGCCAAAACTCTTGTCGATGGTATCGCTGCCGAACATGTCGGTTCCGCCGGCATTAATCGTGTGCCAGTAGCTCATGGCAAATTTTAGGTGATCCCGCATGGATTTGCCCATAACCATGGCGTCCGCGTCATAGTGACGGAAAGCAAAAGGATTCTTGCTGCCTCTACCTTCGTAGTGGATTCGGTCAATATCTTGGTAGTTGGTTTTCATGCTTGATTGGCTCCTTCCTTCGTTTGCCCATGACGGGGCAGGTTGTACTTGGTCACATAAGCTAATTGGATGGCATGGCTTTGCTGATCAAGGGGATTGTCCTGATAAATATATTCAAACAGTGCCCGGACGGCCTGATAGCCCTGTTGAAAAGGTTGTTGGTCAATGGTGACACAGATCCGATCGTTGAGCAGTCCGGTGACCGCCGCCGGTGTCAGATCGTGGGCGATCACCCGAACGGGCAGGTCTGTTTTTTCGATTCCTTTCATGGCACCGGCCAGACCGCCGGCAACCACATAAAGACACTCGGGCCGGTCTCGGGTGAGCATGGCACAGGTCTGTTCATAAGCCAGCTCATCATCGTCGTTGCAAGCCGCGCAATTTAAAACCTGAATGGCCGGGTCATTCTCGACAACCGAAAGGAATCCGGCCAGCCGCTCTTGGTGTCCTTTGGCTGATTCCGAGCCTTGGATAATACCGACACGAAGCCTTCTCTGTCGGCCCATAAGGGTCAAAAAGCCTCCGGCCATTTGACCGCTTTGCCGGTAATCACAGCCTATATAAAGATTGCGGGAACAATCATCGATATCAGTATTGACGGTCAGAACCGGCAGTCCGGCTTCGACCAGCTGATTGAGTTCTTGGGCAATTTCCGGATGGTTAACCGGAGTCAAAACAAGGCCGTCTATCGAATCGGTCTGCAACCGGCGAATGGCCGCCAGCTGATCGTCAGCGGCAAATCCCTTCAGGTATTCGATGTTGACCTGCAGACCGAAGGATGAAAATTCTTCGGCAGCACTTTGGATTCCGGCAATGACATCATTAAAATAGTCGTTGCCGATGCTGTTGAGGATGATCTTGATGTTCCTTTTCTTTTGGGACACCGACAGGGCTCGAGCCAGCTTGTTGGGGCGATAATCGTAGCGATCGAGCAACTCGCGAATCAACGCTGCTTTTTCGGCCTTAACGTAACCGCGTTCATGGTAGACCCGGTCAACCATGCCGCGGGATACTCCGGCCAATTTGGCAATGTCTTCGAGCGTCACCTGTTTGATGCCGACTCCCCCTTTATTGTCTGGTGTGTGCACGTGCACACACTCTAATTGCATTATGATTGATCTTGGATCTTCTGTCAATCTTTGTCTTGATTTTATCCTTGGTTTTCGGAGACAAGATACCCGGCTTATATGAACAGCAAGAGACTTACAGCCATGACCGCCATCCCTGAAATCGATCCATAAATTGACAGGTGTGGTTCTCCGTAAGCGCGGGCCGAAGGCAAAAGCTCATCCAGAGAGATGAAAACCATAATTCCGGCTACGGCGGCGAATATAATCCCGAAAACCACCGCGTTGAGGAAAGGCATAAGCACGAGGTAGGCGACAATGGCGCCGACCGGTTCCGAAAGGCCGGACAAAAAAGAATAGAGAAAGGCTTTCTTTTTGCTGCCTGTCGCATAAAAAATGGGAACCGAGACCGCAATACCCTCCGGAATGTTGTGAATGGCGATGGCCACCGTAATCGGAATGGCGATCGAGGGCTCTTGCAGCGCCGAAACAAACGTGGCTATCCCTTCGGGGAAGTTATGGATGGCCACCGCCAGAGCCGTAAAAACACCGGTCCGCAGCAGATTGGTTTCGGAAGAGCAGACACCATCTTCGCACAACTCTTCCACCCGATGCATCTCGTGGGGATTTTCCGCGCTTGGGATCAATTTGTCGATCACGGCGATCAGGAGTATGCCGGCAAAGAAAGCTATCGCCGTCACCCATCCTCCCGATCGGGACCCCAGCTCCGAACTTAACACCGTCTGGGCTTTGGGATAAATTTCGATCATGGAAACAAAAATCATGACCCCCGCCGAAAAACCAAGGCTGAAAGACAAAAACTTCGTGTTGGTTCGCTTGGCGAAAAAACCGATGGCACTGCCGATTCCTGTGCTCAATCCGGCTATTGTCGTCAGGCCGAACGCAAGCCAAACATTATCCATGGATCGCCCTCCCGTCAGGACCATTAAGATCAATCACCTTCTATGATGGAACATTCGCCGGTTTTTGTAAAGTCAAAATTGACCTGTCTTTCTTGGTCGAAAAGGTTGTCCTTCAGCAAAATCATGTGTACAATTGTTTTGGTTTAAGGTGGGTATCACCTAAGGAAACAAGATAAAGGTGTTAAACAACCATGAATTTTGAATCGATTGTCGCGCTTTTGGGTGGCTTGGCCCTCTTTATCTTCGGCATGCACCTGATGGGCGAAGGATTGCAGAAGTCCGCCGGCGACAAAATGCGTACCGTGCTGGCCATGTTGACCGGTACACCCTTGAAAGCAACGATTGTTGGCGCGCTGGTGACCATGATCGTGCAAAGCTCTTCGGCCACAACCGTTATGGTTGTCGGTTTTGTCAGCGCCGGGCTGATGACTCTGCCCCAATCGATCGGCGTCATCATGGGTGCCAACATCGGGACAACCATGACTGCTTGGATCGTGGCGGCAAATATCGATGAATACGCCTATTTGTTTGTCGCCATCGGTTTTGTCATGATGTTTTTCTTCAAAAAACCGAAAATTCGTTATGTCGGTCAGATCGTTTTTGCGTTCGGCGTTCTGTTTGTCGGCCTTAACAGCATGGGGGCCGCCATGAAACCCCTCGCCAAAAGCCAAGCGTTTACCGACATCATGCTGCAAATCAAGAATATCCCTATCCTCGGCCTGCTTCTCGGAGCCGTCTCCACATTGGTAATTCAAAGCTCATCGGCGGCCATCGGAGTTTCGCAAGCGCTGGCCGGAACCGCGACCGACGCCGTCGGAACGCCGTTGATCAGCATTTATCAGGCCGTGCCCATTCTCTTGGGCAGCAATATCGGAACCACCATCACCGCTGCTTTGGCTTGTATCGGCGGGTCGCGGAACGCCAAGCGGGCGGCGGCGGCTCATACACTGTTTAATGTTGTCGGCTCCATCGTTTTTATGTTCCTGCTCCGGCCCTTCATCTGGCTGGTCAATTCCCTCGCCGGTGTGTTGGGACACCGAATCGTAGCCGATGCCAATACCGGCATCATCGGCATGATGACGCCTGTGGCCAATAGCATGCGCGAAAGCATTGCCATATCCCATACACTCTTTAATGTCGTCAATACCATCATCTGGTTGCCGCTGGTCTGGTTGATGGTCAAGCTGGTGACGCTGATCGTGCCGGGCGAAGATCCGATCGTTCAAAAGCGTCTGGCGTTTATCGATTACAAGGTTATCGGAAGCCCGGCGGTGGCCATTGGCCTGGCAACCCAAGAGTTGGCACGGATGACCGAAATTGCCATGCAAATGACCAGGGACAGTCAGGAGCTGCTGCTTAAAAATCATACCGACGAATTGGAAACACGCATCTCAAACAACGAAAACACCATGGACTATCTTGAAAACGAAGTGGTTCGCTACCTATCCAGCATTTTCAGCTCCTCTGCGGTGACCCAAGAATACTCCGCCCGAATTGCCGGGCTTTTGCACGTCACCAACGATCTGGAACGAATCGGTGACTACTGCTGTAATATCTGCGAGAGCTCCAAGGAAATGAGGGCGCAAGGTCTTCAGTTTTCGGCCAAGGCTCTTGAGGAGCTTGATAGTGCATTTTGCCTGATCGGACAGATGGTTCAGGATAGCATCGCAGCTTTGACTACGGAAGATCCCAAATTAGTCAACAACATCATGGAAATGGAGGAGAGAATCGATCTGTTGGAGGACGATCTCAGGGCCAGCCACTTGGACCGGCTGAGTCAAGGGCTGTGCGACCCCAGAGCCACCGTAGTTTTTCTGGAGATTCTCCACACCATGGAGCGGATTGCCGACCACTGCAAAAACATCGCCGATTTTGTCGGATCGGGATTGAATTATTCCGTGCATGCCGGCCTGACCGGCTTAAGCTAAATTTCAGGTCGTCGATTTATTTTAACCCGATAGAGCAGGAGCGGCCGGTTCCGATCGGGCAACGAAAGGAAACCACGTCATGATTGACTTAATTGCACCCTTGTTGGAAAATATCGGTTTGGATCCGGATTGGACCGAGCGTCTGGCAATTCTTGTTTCGATCGTTGTCCTGCTCGTGGTCTGTTTCATCGCATATCTTATCACGCGTTATCTGGTTCTGCGGGTGCTTGCCTTTTATATCCGCAACAACCGTTTTGCCTGGGATAATTATTTCCTTGAACGCAAGGTTTTTCACCGCATGTGCCATCTGCTTCCGGCCGTGCTGCTCTATACTTTTTCGGTTGCTTTCGGCGATTTGCAGCAGGTGATTCATCGTCTGGCGGCTATTTATATCGCCGTCGTCGTGGTTTTTGTCATTGACGCCTTTTTAAAAGCCATTGACGACATCTACAACAGCTACGAGGTCGCCCGTAAAAAACCGATCAAGGCCTATCTTCAGGGTATCAAGATCTTCGTCATTGTCGTTGCTTTGATCATCATCGTTGCTCAGATCATTGATAAAAGCCCGATTCTTTTGCTGTCCGGATTGGGTGCGATGACGGCTGTTGTTCTTTTGATTTTTCAGGACTCCATCTTGGGATTTGTCGCCGGCATCCAACTGGCCACCAATGACATGCTGCGCATCGGTGATCGGATTGAGATGCCCAAACACGATGCCGACGGCACGGTTGTTGACATTTCGCTGACCACCGTCAAGGTGGAAAACTTCGATCGGACGATCACGACCATTCCGACCCACGCTCTGGTCAAGGACTCTTTCCGCAACTGGCGCAGCATGATCGAGTCCGGTACGCGCCGGATCAAACGGGCGGTCTATATCGATGTGTCTACGGTTCAGTTCTGTACCGGCGAGATGCTGCAGCGGTTTCGGCGCATTCATCTGTTGACCGACTATATTGACCAACGGCTTGCCGAAATTAACGCCTATAACCAAGAACAAGACATTGACACCGATCAGCCGGTCAATGGACGACGCCTGACCAACATCGGCACTTTCCGGATTTATATCCAAAACTATCTCCGCGCTCATCCGAAGTTGCATCCAGACATGACTCAAATCGTGCGCCAATTATCCTCAACCGAATATGGACTGCCGATTGAAATTTATGCCTTTGCCGTCACCGCCGACTGGGCGGATTTTGAAGGTATTCAGGCGGACATTTTTGACCACATTCTGGCTGTGGCCCCTCATTTCGGTCTGAGGATCTTTCAAACGCCCGGCGGCCACGACCTGCGCGCACTCACCAATAGCATCAAAAAAGAGGGCTTCCCTAAATAGAAACAGTCGCATCTGCGGCCAACAACCGTTTATTTTCTTCTTGACAAACAAATTCAGGTCTTCTAGCATAGTTGTATCTGCAACTAATTTAAGGGGGGCTTCTATTGACAGCTTTAGAGTCCAAACAACAAACCAGACGGAACATGATGCTTGATTTGCCCATGCATCGCTTGATTCCGAAAATGGCGGTGCCCACCATTGTCAGCATGCTGGTCACGACGGTCTATAATTTCGCCGACACCTATTTTGTCAGTCATCTTGGCACAACGGCCACCGCGGCGGTTGGGGTCAATTTTTCCTTGGATAATCTGATCATGACCGCCGGCTCGTTCCTTGCCGTCGGCGCCAATAGCTTTATCGCCCGCCTCTTGGGCGCCAAGCAGGATAAAAAAGCCGCTCAGGTTCTGTCAACGGCTTTCTTTACGGCCTTCTTCATGGGCCTGCTTGCAATGGCGGCCGGGCTTTTGTTCCTCGAACCGTTGGTTCGTTTGTTGGGCGCGACCGATACAACCGTGCAATACAGCATGGATTATGCTGGTTTTGTGCTTCTGGCCGCACCATTCATGGCGTCAAGTTTTGTTTTAAATCACTGCCTGCGTTCTGAAGGAAGCGCGGCCTTTGCCATGATCGGAATAGCGGTCGGTGCTATCCTCAACATTGTGCTGGATCCCATTTTTATTTTTGTCTTTGATCTGGGGGTCAAAGGAGCATCCATCGCCACAGCCATTTCTAAAATCGTCAGTTTTGTTATTTTACTGACACCTTATCTGCGCCGTCACAGCCTGCTTTACCTGAGCGTTCGTAACATCCGCTATAGCCGGGAAATCATCTCCGAGGTCGTTAAGATGGGTCTGCCGGCAACGCTGCGCTCCACATTGGCAACTCTCTCCATGATCGTCCTGAACCGGATGGCCGGTGCCTATTCCGATTCGGTTCTGGCGGGTATGTCGGTTGTCAACCGGATCATCATGTTTCCCACAGCGGCCATCCTGGGTTTCGGCCAAGGATTTCAGCCGGTAGCCGGATTTAACTGGGGAGCCAAACGTTATGACCGTGTCTATAAAGGCTTTACCTTCGCTTCAGCCACGGCACTGATTGCCGGTGCCATCATGGGACTGCTGTTGGCGGTTTTTGCCAGACCGCTGATCGGGCTTTTTACGAAAACCGACGCGGAATTGATTGCCATCGCTGTATTTTCCATTCGCCTGCAGTGCCTGGTCAAGCCTATTCATTCTTGGTCCATCGTCGTCAATATGCTTTATTCCGGCTTGGGAAAGGCCCGGGGCGCCGCTATTCTCAGCGTCACACGCCAAGGTTTGTTTCTCATCCCGATGCTGCTTATTTTGCCGGCGCTCTTTGCCGAGTGGGGCTTGGCCGCAGCGCAGTTTGCTTCGGATATTCTAACCATGACGGTCGTCGTGCCGCTATGCGTAACGATCGTAAAAGAAATTCGCCGCAATATGCGATTTGCCGAAGCCGAAAATGACCCGCCGGTCATTGAAAGTGAGCGTGTGGTTTCATGACTCCGATAACCTCCCGTGATTTAAATCGTTTTTTGGTTTTTCTCAACCGAAAACGCAGCCAATTCATGGCGGCTCGACTTGCAGGGTCCGATCTGACCGGACCCATGTATTCCTTTCTGCTCTGCTTGGAAAAAACCCCGGGCATCCGCCAGGATTTTTTCTGCACACATTTCAGCATGGATAAAGGTACCGTCGCCCGCCTTTGCAAACGGATGGAGCACCTCGCCTTAATTCGCCGTTTGGTCTGCCCGGATGATCGGCGCGCTTATCAGCTGTCGTTAACCGAAACCGGACGAGCCATGCTTAAAGTCATTCACGAGCACCTTAATGACTGGAGCGAACAGCTTTTCGTCGGATTTAGCGAAGCGGACCGAAAAGCGGTTTTCGAGATGCTCAGTCACATGGCCGAAAATGTAAAAGACAGCTAAACATCTTACGAGGCAAAGGAAAGCTTACATATGCGTAACGATCAACGAATTTTCAATAAGGACTTTATTTTGCTGTTCATCGTCAATTTTGTCAGTCACGCCGGACTGCAGATGTTCGCTTCCATTATGTCCAAATATGCAGCTTCCTTGGGCTTTCCCAATGCTCTGCTTGGCTTGGTTGTTTCGGCTTACGCTTTTATGATTTTTGCCACCAGCCTCTTTTCCGGATCTTTCATCGATCGGGCCAACAAAAAAGGACTTCTGCTTTTTGCAATGTTTGCTCAGCCGCTGGCGGTACTAGGTTATGCCTTTTTGGCTTCAAATATGTACATCCTGATTTTACTGCGATTGTTTCATGGTTTTTGCGCCGGCTTGATCTCCATTGTGACGATGGCCATGGTGGCCTTTGTTCTGCCGATTAAAAAAATGGGGCTGGGTATGGGCATCTACGGGTTGGGACAAACAATTGCCATGGCGGTCGGCCCCTCCGTCGGCATTACTCTGGTCGAACGTATCGGCTTTCGCAACATGTTCCTGATCTCTTTCGTCGTGGTCGCGCTGGCAGCCGTTCTGACGCTTTTCGTTGTACCGGTTCCCACCGTCAAGACAACTCCTAAAAAACTTGCATTTCGCGATCTGGTCTTGGTCGATACCATCCCGATTTCCTTGCTGGGTTTTTTGAACAATACAGCTTATGCGTCATTAACCGCCTACATTGTTTTGCATGCCGACCAACAAAGGATCTCGAACATTAGTCTTTTTTATACGGTTTACGCGATTGTCCTGCTGGCGAGTCGTCCGTTGATCGGCAGAATTTCGGATCGTCTTCCATTAAAAATCATTATTTATCCCACCAGTCTGCTGATTTTAGCAGCCATGCTGCTTTGCGCCTATGCCACCAGCCTCTGGATGTTTTTGCTTGCGGCGGTTCTGATGGCTATCGGGATCGGTGGTTCACAGCCGGCCATTCAGGCCACCTCTATTCGGGAAGCTCCTCCGGAAAAACGCGGTGCTGCCAGCGCAACCTTTATGATGGGCCAATCTCTCGGCTTTATCGTTGGGCCGATGGGCGGCGGTTATATCGCTTCGAAGATCGGTTTTAACAACATGTTTGCCGTCATGGCCGGAACGGCTGTGCTGAGCATCCTGCTGATGAGCCTGATCGAGATACAACAGCGAAAAAAATCCGCCAAGCAGGCCCTTTGATTCGGCCTTTCGATTTGCAGAGGCAAAAATAAAGGGGGTATCTTTTGAGATTCCCCCTTTGGCGCATTGATTTTTTCGTTATTTCATACGGCGAGGACGGTATTCCATGTGGAAGGTGCCGTCGGCGTCCTTATGAACCCGCATAAATTTGTTGTTCAAAGTCAGATCGGTGAATTTGTAGTCCAAACGTTGATGGCGACCACGGCTCTCTTTTCGGTGGCGGCCGGTAACAGCCACCGCTTCGCCGATGTCGATCTGGTCCAATACCTCGAGGCAACGCATAAATTCATGGGAATTCTCCGCTACCATCTCCTCATGGCACAGCTTCTTCAAGTCGTTCAGGTATTTGATGCCCACCCGGAACAGATTCTCCGTTCGAGGCGTCATGGCCGGGATGTAATCGTTCATGATCTGCTGAAGCGTAGAAGCAGGCTCCTTCCAGTGAGCTCCTTCCTCGCGATCCCAGATAGCAGAAAACAGCTTTTCTTTTTCCGCTATCACAGGCAGATCGGAAACCTCTTGATGTTCCACGGTCTTCACATACTCTGCCGCACTACGTCCGGCAATCATACCGAACACCGCTGCTCCGGCCAGATTTCCTCGCACATTACCCACTTGGTTGCCCGCGGCATATAAACCGCGCAGTGAGGACTCGGCTCTTTCATTGATCTCAACGCCGGTATTGTTCAGATCGGAGTTGTATGCGCCGAACTCAATCATATCTTTCCGGATGTCGATCCCGCGCTGGTCAAAATAGTCAAAGATCGAGGAAATCCCTTCGCTTTCAAAGGCCCAGCGCATATATTCGACGTCCTCATTGTCCAGATCAGTACAATTCATGAATACGGGGCCGCTTCCATCCATCATCTTATCAAAGTAGACGCTGGGCCACACATCGGCAGTTACATCCCCGGTGGCACGGGATGGCTTGCCCACGACATAAGGGGTAACGGGCTTTCCGTCAATAGTGGAGCTGATGCCGATCCAAGTGCCCTTGCCGCCGCGCATAAAATACTTGGGGCCGGCATGTACGTTGGGAATGTCGATATTCACCAATTTGGCGCCGGCGCGCAGTGCCATGGCGTGACCGCTGCCCACATCAGCCGGACAGCCGGGAATATTAAACATATAGGTGGGGTTTTGCTGGGGATACAAGCGCATCGCCAACCCGGCACAAAGAATAGCGGCCTTGCATTGGAACAGCACCATTTCGGGCTCTTCCTCGGATACATCAACACCGATGGCACCGGCCACGCGACCATCCTTCACCAGAATCTCATTGATGAGCAGATGATTCATGATATGAGCGCCCGCATCCTTTGCGGCCTTTGTCAGGCAGCTCTTCTGTTTTTTCCCGTCAAACTTCAGATGGTATAGTTGCTGGCCAGGTAAGCTGTGCCCTTCAAAAACATATTTGCCGGTAGGTCTCATGTTAATGCCATAGCTCTCCCATCGCTCCACCACTTCCTTCGTATGCCGGAGCAGCACACGGGTCATATCCACATCAACCCAGGGCCCGCCGTCCAGTGTGTTGCCCACTTCACGGACCGCCAGTTCGATGTCGTCGCCGTGGCGCTCGGGAATATAGCACACAAAATGATCGTTTCCGTTGGCTCCACAACCGGAACGCAACGTGTTATGCTTCTCAGCTATCACAACGTTGGCGCCTGCCCCGGCCGCTGCGATGGCTGCTTCCAAACCACCCATGCCGCCGCCAACCACCAGAAAATCACATTGCACGATCTCGTTTTTGACCTTGATCATTTTCACATCTCCTTATCCGGAGGGAACGCCAGCATCATGTGGGACAATGGATAGCGCATGGTGATCGCTCCTTGAGGGCAATCGGTCTTGCAAGCCCCGCAATGCCAACACTCATCAGGATAGCGTACAATCAGTTTTTTTGCCTTTTTATCCAGCTTCAGGCAATCCACGGGGCATATTTCCGCGCAATAACCGCAGGCAATACATTTCTTGCGATTAATAATCGGAGGCATATTCCCACTCCTTCCATTCGATTTTTCAGATCACTACTTATTCTTCTCTGATGCTCTTGATTTAAAATAGCCGCCGTTTTTAGGCGGCGGATATTTTATTTTCATTGTACCTTTGTGTTTCTTGGTTGTGAGCAGATCTATTTATCGTAATTGGCAACGTAATCGCAGAGATCATCATACATGGCGCCGAAACCGGGATGGGAGGCTTCCATATCTTTCAGGATCTGATTTACGACAGGTTGGACAAAGGGCATCCATTCAGCCAGCTGTTGTTCGTCCAAAACCACGTAGTGCTTGCCGGCTTCCTGGACGGTTTTCTTCAGCATCTTGTCAAAGTTTCTCTGGGTTCCGGCCTCAGCAATGGCACGTTCAGGCTCAGCAGCCAAAAAGGCTTCCTGCACGGCGGCAGGCAGGCTGTTCCATTTGTCCAGACCCATAACAACAGCAACCAGGTCGACGCAGATGCCGGAGCCCTCGCCAAAGACAATCCAGTTGTCAATATGCTCGTGGAAACTCATGGCGAAAGCAGGCGCGGAGTGGTTGACAAAACCGTTGATGACGTTCTTCTCCAGAGACTGGTATATTTCGGGAAAAGCCACAGTGACGGGCACGGCGCCGGCAGCAGCCAAAATATCGATCACAACCTCAGAAGAGCCGGTAATTTTGATATTCTTAACGTCGGCGATACTGCTATATGCTTTTCCCAGCTTGACACCCATGTTGTTGGAGTTGGTCAAAGACCAGCCAATCCGTTTGAGGCCGGCATTCGTAAATTCCTGATCCAACTCCGGATATTTGTCGTACATGTAGGTCATGATGTCCAGCCGGCACGCATCGGTCACGCCTGTGAACGGAGTAGACAAGACATTATAGTTCAGAGGAAAGATGCTGGTGTAGTTGTTGATGTTCAAAGTGGCGACGTCAGCGATACCACCGGAAACACCTTCGGGAATGTCTCGGGTGCTGGTGATCAAAGAGTTGCTCAGATAAACGTCCCACTTGACCTTGCCGCCGGTGGCGTTAGTAATATTTTCCAGATAAGCCAGTTGGGCGGCGTCAGCCTTTTCGTTCTTGGTGCTGCTGTAAATCAGCGTGATCTCCTTCATGTCAGCAAAGGGATCATCATCAGCGGGTGGAGTGGTAGCAGATGTTCCAGAGCCGCTGGGGCTACTGGGACTGGTAGGAGTGCTAGGGGTACCGGTTGTCTGGCCATTGCCGCAAGCCACAAGAGCAAATACCATGACCAGAGCCAGTGAGAGGGCAAGCAACTTTTTCATTTTGAAAACCTCCATTCTTTTCTATATGAGCAGCGCTCCGGGCTGCTTATACTTTTGAACAGCTTATCGCGTCATCAAATTGGGCAGGAACGTGGCAATATCCGGGAAGATAACCAGAAGTATAATCACGATAACCATGCCGACAATGAAAGGCATAACTCCCTTAAATATCCTGTTTACGGGAATCTTGGACAGACCGCCCAGCAGGTAGACCACCATTCCAACGGGGGGCGTGATAGAGCCTAAGGCCATCATAAACACGACAAAAATACCGAACCAGATGCCGTCGACGCCCAAGGAACTGACAATGGGATACAAAATGGGAATGGTCAGAACCACCATGGGGTTGTCCGGCATAAACATACCTAGAACAACATAGATCAGGGCAATCGCTATGATGACCACAAAGACAGGCACATTCAGAGAGGTGACCAGATTGGACAGAAAGAACGGTATCTTGCTCAGAGACATAAAGTAAATGAAGATGTTGGTTCCGATCAGCATAATGGCAATGGTGCCGGTGAGGAGCACGCTGTCAATCACACACTCCCAGAGCTTTTTAAAATCGAGCTGTCGGGTAATAAAACCGATCACGATGGCGCCAAAGGCTCCGATAGCACCGGCCTCCGTGGTTGTGAACCAGCCGGCGTAGATACCACCCAGCACCAAGATGAACAGGATGATCATGGGGATCAGACCCACAATGCTCTTCAGTTTTTCCACCAGGGTGGTACGGGGGCCGGGAGGGGCCTTAGAGGGGTCCCGACGGCAGATCACCTGAGAAATGATGATTACGTAC
>JAAYNF010000061.1 GCA_012520975.1 Clostridiaceae bacterium
ATCAGCGGTTGAGCATAACGAATAAAATCATCGGTGACGTCGATGCCATCAGGAGTAATCCAGGACTTCGGCAAATGCCGTTCAGAGTTTGCCACTGTTCTCAACGCTACCTTTGAATAAACAGCTTGATAAACATCCTTCTTTCCACGTAAGATTGTAGCCATATAACCCGTTCCATCCTGTACCGCGACATCGACGGCGTGAGTACCGACTGTATAAGCTTCTTCAATGTCCACCTTTGAACGGTAAATCGATGTCGAACGTTGAAGTACGCCCGGAACCTGCCCTGTGGCGTGTCCACGAACGGGAAATTTTAATTTGTTTAAATGATTGACAACAACTTGCGCCGCAGTAGTCCGGCTGGCACCATATTCCACATGCCCGAAGCCATCATGTGCTTCGCCTAAAAAACCGACGTCGAACCCTTCATTGACAACGACAATGCATCTGCCGCTCTTTTTTAGCTCGGCATGCACGTTCTCTGTTAAAGTATCAAGGTTGTGACCGGATTCTGCAAAATACATTTGCAACGGCATTTCACGGTCCGGATCCGCAAGTCTGGCCGCAGCAGTTATATAACCGGATTTACGCCCCATCGCCTGCAAGACGGCAACGCGTTCCGAGACACACATACCCTTATTCTCTTCATTGGTATTTTGAATAATACTTGCCCAGTACCTTGCAGCACTCGCATATCCCGGAGTATGGTCAATAATTGAGAATTCTTCATCTCCCAAGTCATTGTCAATGGTTTTGGGAACACCGGTTACTACCAGCTCAAAGCCTTTCTCATGTGCAAGCTTCGAGACTTTATCAGCGGTATCCATCGAGTCATTGCCGCCTATGTAGAAAAAATAACCGATATTATGCGCTTGAAGCACTTCAATAATGCGTTCGAAGTCCTCTCGACAATTCTCATCGAGCTTATAGCGGCAGGTTCCGATCGCGCCCGATGCCGGAGTATTCTTGAGAAGTTCCAATTCGATTGGATCCTGAGCCCCCATGTCAATAAGCTCTTCCAAAAGAACTCCTTCTATTCCATGTTTTGCAGCATAGATCTTCCCTATTTGGTTATTGTAATGCGCACATCGTCGGACAACACCTAAGAGTGATGCGTTTATTACTGGTGAGGGGCCGCCACCTAAAGCCACTAATGCATTAATTTTTGTCATTACCTATCCCCCGCTGGTTTATTTTGACGTTTCCCAAACTGGTTCCGCTTGCAAATAAACGGTCAAGCTGCAAGCAGCAGACCCAATCTGATAAGATTATAACAATAATCAGACTCAGCCCGAAAGTAAAACAACGAACTCAAGCGGCAGGTTTCAACTCCATGATTTTTTCAAATGGCGCTTGTGAATACCAGTCCTGCTGGTCATTGGTCGAATAGAACAAGTATTTTTCCTGTAAAATAGCGAAACAGGCCACCGCCTCAGCTATAAGCAACGCATCCTCCGTCACTTTCAGGTTCAGACAGTAAAGAGCATCGTTTTCCTGCAGATAAAAAAGACTGTCGCCGCAAAGGGCAAAACTATCCGATCGGGCCGGCAATACAGTGTCTTCTCCGGTTTCCCAGTTATATTCATGCAGGCCGAACGGTTTAACTTCTGAGACGATCAGATGCGAGTCGTTAACGGCAACGATGGCCGGTTGGAATTGCAAATCAGCAGTCTGCAACGTCGCAGATGGCCGGTCAAGCTCAAAACGGCGCAACTTGGTTTGAATCGGTTCTCCGGTCGATTCCACATCGACCGTGTAGATCATCCGTGCAGCCGGGCTGAGAGCAAAACGATTCACGCGGGCATCATAAAGTGTGTCAAACTGCTTGGTGGAAAAACGGAAAGCCATAATCGGACCGGGCCGTGCTTCAATACCCAATAATAAATCATCAAAAATCTGAGCAAAGCCAATGGATTTATCAAGGACAGCAGTCTCATTGCGCCCGGCATAATCCGCCATGAAAAATTTATCGGCATCGGCACGGTAGAAGACATGTTTGGCTGCGGCATTGATGTCACGCGCACCGCCCAATGAAGTTGTGAGCCTGTATACTTTGTTCTGCTCGAGATCAAAACAACATAGCTGTCCGCTGGCGCTCTCACGATAATACAAAAGATCATTGCTGTACGCGGCTAAACCGCTGTAATTCTGGATTGTCGATGAGTCGTTGCCCACCTCTCCCTTTAGATCGACTGCTACTTTCTTGCAGCCAAGCAAAAAGCTACCGAAAAGCAAACAGAAGCAGAACAAGAACGTTAAGACCACGATCAATTTCGGATAAGGCCTCATGTGCAAATCCTCCTTTTGAAATCCGGCGCAAAAGCTGATAAGACCGATAGCCCAGCTGCTATAAGCAGGGCAAAAGCAAGGGATGTCGTTTTACCCCCGAATAATGGCCGGGCGTGGCAAAACAGATCGGATGCCACCGGTCTTAGCGGAAGAAACCAGCCGGACAGCTCCGGCACAGCTTTGAATAATGAATTCAGGAATAACGTCAGACCGATACAAATCACCACTGTTCTTTTGATCTCTCTTGTTTTTAGCAAGACAAACCGGGTCAGCATAACGGTGAAAATCAAGGCTGCCAAATCCAGAACAGGAAGCCAAATCAGCACGTCGTCAAGAGTCATGCCGGCCAAGCTGGACTGAAAATCCAAAATACTTTGAATGGAGTACATCAGATCCCGAGAATCCAGCCCGATTCCGGATAACCATAAGTCGAGACCGAACTCCGCGATGAGCAGGAAAATCAAAAAAATCAGCAACAGAAGCATCTCCCAACGGCGCAGGTTTTTTCCTCCGGGAAGAGTCTGCTGCAAGCGGTCAAAGCCCGATTCGGCACGAGGACCCTGAACAATGATGATCAGAGCAAAAACGATTAAAAAGAACATGCGATTGTCGCGCAAATAGAAAAAAGTCTGCCAACGGGTCTCATGCACAAGGCCGGGCTCGGATAAACCGGCATAATCCATTTGGCGCTCGATAAAATTATTCGGCAGTGTCGAACCGAAAAAGCCCGATCCGGTCCTGGCCTGACGAATCCAGCCTGAGACGATCCGGCGGTTATTAACCTGCTGATGAAATTGACCGACAGCCTGCAGCCAGACATCATCGTTCAGGTGGTAAGCTTGTATAATATTTTCTTCTTTATCAGCCACATTTTCCAGATGCTGCTTCAGAAATTCCAGCTGCCCCTCCGCGGTCAACATCGCAGTTTGATCAATCCAATCATTTAACAGGCGCTCGGCATCCGGGGGCAGGATGCGTGATTGGATAGCCGACAGGGCAACTTTCCAGCCGAAAAGCACCAGCACGGCTGCCAGCAGTGCAAAGCCACACCGGCCGATAATATGGCGCACGGCTTCCTTGCGGATGGTCATCTTTCCCCCCTTGCTCGGATCGCGCGCGGTAGCAACCGGAAAACACCTGCCAAGGGCAGCAAGCCAAGAAAAGCAAGCAGAATGGTATGGATCTTCCAGGCTGCCACAGGATAACCGATCACATTCAAAAGAGCCGGGCGATCCAATAGTGGCTGAAGCCGCATGCCGACGAAGGTTAGTGCGTAGGTGTAACCGTTCAGGTTCTGATCCGCGATGCCGGACCAATTTTCAAAACCTGCGGCTATGCTCGCCAGCCACGATGCGGCGAGAATGGCCAGCATGGGCAATGCAGAGAGAATCGGCGACCTCAGCAGCAAAGAAAAAAAGGTGCTCCAGGCTGCCAGCATCCAGGAGAAGAGCAATTTGAAGATAAACATCATCAGAAAAGCCTCTCCTATGGAAATCTGCAACGGACAGAGAACATAGTCCGGGATAAATTGGATCGGTAACCGGAGAACCTGCCATTCGGCCGGGTTTCGCCAAGCGTGATGCGCAGACATGCCGATCAAGGTAAGGTCGGCCAGCAACAGCATGGAGAAAAGAACCATCATCCGGCGCGTGGCTTCCAGCCGCAAACCGGCAGGAAGGGTCATACGATAAGCCAACGATCTTTCTCCGGGTCGTTCGGAAAAAATAGAAAAGAAAAACAGAACGGATATTATTGCGAACAACATGGACCGGTCAAGCCAGCGCAGCCAATGGTTCGCGCTGCCGGTATATTGGAGTTTCTCCGGCTTCGGGATCAGCCCGGGATCATAGGCGGCCAAAAGCTGATGCGCCTCACGCGCATCATACGAGTCGGGCTCGGCATGCTTGAGCACCAGTTCGGCCCGATCAAGAATCGTTTGACGCAGCACGGCAAGCATGCCATCAAACGGAGCCAGGTAAACAGACAAACGGCCCATCAGGATGCCATCTTCGGCTCGGGTTCGTGCATAAAGACCCGGCCTGGCTTTTTGTGCCTGCTGCCAGAGAACATCCGAGTACCGGATCTGGACCTTGCCCATCAGCACATCCGCCGGGTCGAGATCCTTTAATCCCTTGAGCTGCTCAATATCAGCCAGTATTTGATTCACCTGCCGGCTGTCGGCGGCGATCTGTTCCAATTGATCAGGAATGCTTGCCTGTGAGATCGGAGCTTCAGTGGATACTTTGTCCAGATAGGCATGAATGGCTGAATTCAACGGAGCCTCACGATCCGCATCGGCAAACAGAAAGGAGTCGCCAACCTGCCAGAAAATAATCAGGCCGATAATAACAAGAGGCAAACGTCTGAACAACGAATACCGGTAACTGTTGAGCAGGACAGACAAACGCTCCCGGATCATGGATCGGAAAGAAGCCTGTTTCCGGCCCCGATGGTATGAAAGAAAACATCAGCCAGTGTCGGATCCAGTGCAACGGCTTCAGGTGTAGGCTTGGTATCGCTCACGCACTTGATTTGACCCTGATCGAAGAAACAGGTTGCCTTTGAAGGTAAATTCTCGGGCTCCGACTCCACCTGCCAGACACGGCCGTGCAGGCCGGCTTTCAATCGTTCCGGCGAATCGTCGCAAAGGACAGAGCCCTCCTGCATGATCAGAATACGGTCGCAAAGTCCGTCCAGATCCGAAACAATATGCGTGGAGAGAATGATCAGCCGTTGTTTGCGTGACTCAAACAAAATCCTTTTGAAGTGCTCGCGTTCTATTGGGTCAAGACCGTTAACCGGCTCATCCAGAATAATTATTTCAGGATCTCCCAGAAGCGTCGCGGCCAGGCAAAGGCGCTGGCGCATGCCGGCTGAATAGCGGCTGATTTTATCGTTTCCGCGATCCAGCAAATTGACCTGTACCAGCCTTTTGGTGATCTCATCCTGCAAATCGGCAGAAGGTATTTCTTTCAGGGAACCGATCAATCGCAGGTAGGCGGCACCGCTGTATGTCGGATCGACCGGCGGATTTTGCAGCAGAACGGACATGGCTTGACGATACGCACGGGGCAATTGCAGGACACTGTAGCCGTTCCATAAAATATCGCCGCCGCTGGGGCGTAAAATGCCACAGAGAAGATTAATCAGAGTGGACTTGCCGGCACCGTTTGGTCCCAGCAAGCCCACAACACCGGAAGTAAAATGACAGTCAAG
>JAAYNF010000062.1 GCA_012520975.1 Clostridiaceae bacterium
AGTCATAAAATCGACTAAAATATAACGTATATACTCAAAATTCTAAACATTAAAAACGCCCGAAAGCCTTACATTTCAAGGACATTGGGCGTTTCTCTTCCTCTAAACTGTCAAAGACGGGATCTTATCATCGCTTCCAATCCTTGTCAACTCTCTTTTATTTCTTGTTTTTGACCTGTTTTTGATCTGATCAAAGTGCTGATTAGAAGGAAGAAATGACCTGCCGGCCAGACAACAACCCACCGCTTTTCCAAAGCAGAGCGGATTACTATTATATAGGAAAAAGCCTGAATTGTCAAATTAACAGCCTGTCTCAAGAACGAGGACAGGCTGCTGCGCAGACGCCGGTTTATTGCGTATAATCAATGTTGTCCGGTGTTTGATCCGGCATCGCGGGATGTTTTGCTCATTGATCTTCCGGCGTGTCGCGATCGGGCTGCTCGGTTTCGGGCGAATCAAAGGTCTCCATGTCATCGTCCTGATCTTCCGCATCACTATCGGTTTCATCTTCATGGAAAACGACAGCAATATCGACAACCTTGTCATCGCGGGTTCGCATCAAGGTAACTCCCTGTGTTATACGGGACAAAATCGGTATTTCAGCCGCGGGCAGGCGAATGATCACACCGGCATCATTGATCATGATCACATCACATTCATCATCGACCAGCGCGATTCCGGCCAACAATCCGGTTTTTTCCGATGGTCTGTAGGTAATCAGACCTTTGCCGCCACGGGATTGAACACGATATTCATCCAGTTCCGTCCGCTTGCCGAATCCCTTTTCCGATACAACCAACAAGGTCTTGCTGGTATCGATTGGCGCCATGCCAATGACCTCATCACCCTCGTCAAGGCGAATACCGCGAACACCCTGTGTGTTGCGTCCGGTGGCCCGAATATCATCGTCGGCAAAACGTATGGACATGCCGTAGCGTGTGACCAGCACGATGTCGTCATGGCTTTCGGTCAGCCGGACACCGACCAGCTCATCGCCTTCACGGAGGTTGACAGCAATCAGGCCGCCTCTGTTGATGTTGGCGTAATCGGACAATGCGGTTTTTTTGACCAAGCCGTTTCTGGTGGCCATCATCAAGCTTCCTCCCTGATCGAAGGCATGAATCGGAATAACCGCACGAATTTTTTCGTTGCTGTCCAAATGGAGCAGGTTGACGATGGCCATGCCTTTGGCTTGACGGCCGGCTTCCGGAATCTGGTAGCCCTTCAGACGATAAACCCGTCCTTTATTGGTGAAAAACAGCAAAATATCATGGGTCGAGGTCGTCAGAATGTTTTCGACAAAATCCTCCTCGCGGGTTTGCATACCCGTAACGCCGCGGCCGCCCCGATGCTGAATGTTACAAGTATCGATCGGCATACGTTTGACATAGCCGAAATGGGTCAGGGTGATAAAAACTTCTTCTTCCTGGATCAGGGATTCGTCATCGATGTCAACATACCCACCCAGCTCTATCGTGGTTCTGCGATCCTCCCCATACCGGTTCCGAACCTGATTTAGCTCGTCCTTGATCACCTGCATCAGCAATACTTCTTCGGCCAGAACGCGATTGTAGTAATCGATTTT
Source organism: Clostridiaceae bacterium (assembly GCA_012520975.1). Classification (GTDB taxonomy): domain Bacteria; phylum Bacillota; class Clostridia; order Saccharofermentanales; family UBA5734; genus UBA8949. The sequence continues at coordinate 1,586 of JAAYNF010000062.1, forward strand.
TTCGCAAAGGTCATCATACTCCTTTTCCAACCGTTCTTGCTCCAGTCCGGTCAACCGACCCAGCCGCATATCAACAATGTGCTGAGCCTGGCGGTCACTAAAGCCAAAAGCTTCGCTTAGCCTTGCTTTGGCTTCATCCTCGGTCCTAGATGAACGAATCGTAGCGATGACTTCATCAATGTGCAAAATTGCCAACCGCAGGCCCTCAACGATGTGTCTGCGCGCCTCGGCCTTTTCCAGTTCAAACTGGGTTCTGCGGCGGACAACATCCTTTTGGTGGACAATATAATATCGCAACGTTTCCAGCAGGTTGACGATTTTGGGTTCAAAACGACCCTGATCATCCGGAATCAAGGCCAACATATTGGCGTTGAAATTGTCCTGCATTTGTGAGTTTTTGTAAAGCTGGTTCAGCACAACCTCGGCGTTGGCGTCTCTTTTCAATTCAATGACGATCCGGACAGGTTCATTGCGGTCCGACTCATCGCGGATATCCGAAATGCCATCGACTTTTTTATCTTTAACCAACTCCGCCATCCGTTCAATCAAGCGTGCCTTGTTGACCATATACGGCAGATCGTGCACGACGATGCGTTGTCGGTTGTTGCGCATCGGCTCAATATCGGCGTTGGCACGAACAACGATCCTGCCTTTGCCGGTCCGATAGGCATTGCGAACACCCGCTTGACCGATGATGGTCGCGCCCGTAGGGAAGTCCGGCCCCTTGATTACGGTCATCAGCTGATCGACCGTGGCTTTGGGATTGTCGATCAGCATACAGACGCCGTCGATGACTTCGCGCAGGTTATGCGGCGGAATGTTGGTCGCCATACCGACAGCGATACCGGTTGAGCCATTGACCAACAGGCAGGGAAAGCGGGCGGGCAGCACAACCGGTTCCATTTCGTGCTCATCGAAGTTCGGCTTGAAATCCACCGTGTTTTTGTTAATATCGCTCATCATCTCCAAAGAGATTTTGGAGAGTCTGGCTTCGGTATAACGGTAGGCAGCCGCCGGATCACCATCACGAGAACCAAAATTACCGTGACCGTCAACCAGAATATGGCGCATGGAAAAATCCTGGGCCATGCGAACCAGCGAATCATACACCGCCGCATCGCCGTGGGGATGGAAGCGACCCAAAACATCACCGACGGTTGTGGCGCATTTTCGATAGGGCTTGTCCGGCGTAAAGCCCTGCGTAAACATGGAATAAAGAATGCGCCGATGAACCGGCTTTAAACCGTCCCGAACATCCGGCAACGCTCGATCGGTGATCACACTCATCGCATAATCGATGAATGATTTTTTCATTTCCTCCTCGAGATCGATGGGAATAATGGTGTTGTTCGGATTGCGGAATGCAGCGTCAACAGCCTCTTCCTTCAATGCTTGCAGCTCTCTTTTATCGGTTTTGTCCAAGATCTTATCCTCTTTGTCCGGCGGCTCAGTCATCCCAGTTGTCCCTCCGTCATGTCCTGTACTATATCCTTATTATTATACCATATTACCGAAACGATCCGAACCTCTCGGCCCGGAAAATTATCCTATCCGATTGCAAAACCAAGAGCCGACCGGAGTCGGCTCTTGGAGGAAATTATGTCGGCAGATTTTGAGAAAATCGGATCAGCCGGCAAGTTTGGCTTGCAGAACGTCGTAGACCTTTCTTGCCTCGGTATGACCATCGGCGATCAGCTGATCAATATAGGCCTCACGTTGTACTGCAAAAGCATCCGCCCAGACCTTGATTTCGGCTTCGGTCAGACGTGTAACGGTTCCGCCTTTTTCTTCGATAAGATTAATATTCCTTTCGTTAGCATCCCGGTCCCAACCGCCCTGACCGTGACTAAGATTTTTGGCCTCATCATTAAAAAGTTTCTGTAGGTCGGGCGACAGCTGCGACCAAACTTTTTCTGAAATGGCCATGACCATCGGAGCCGTAGCCGTACCGGAATCACCGAACACGGTAGCAGCCTGGATGAAATCCATACAGCCGAAAGCCGCCAGCACATTGATATGGTTAATGATGCCGTCGACAACATTGGTGTTCAGACTGGTGGCATATTCCGTGACCGGCGCGGTTACAGCGGCACCCTGATGGTCGGTGATGTACGCCTGCATGAGGGCTGAACTGGAGATCAGCTTCAGACCTTTCAGATCTTCGGGCGTTCTGATCTCATTTTTCTTGTTGGTGGTATAAATATTGTAGCCAGGCATGGGGTAGTTGGTCCAGTAGTGCAGACCGGCATTGGTGTACTCTTTGCTGATGGCTTCCTGTTCATTGTGCATTTCGGTAAACAGGTCGGCTGTTTCGAGCATGCCGGGCAGGCCCAGGAACGGCGTGTAGGTGATCAGGTTGGAATACGGGAAGAGATTCAGGTGCTCATTGATAGGCACTGCGGCAATGTCGCAAACACCACTATTCAGATCATCCACCACCGTCGGCACAGAAGTGATCGTCCAAGCATAGTAGTATACGAATTTAATCCGTCCTTTGCTGGCTTCCTGAATCCGGTCCAGCGCTGCCGTGATCTCCGTGGTCGAGAACTCCGGAGCAGCAAAGGAGACCTTAAGCTCGTGGACCTTCGTGTCTGCGCCCTGGCAAGCTGTTGCTGCCAGAATCAAACAGACAATCATGACTAGTGCAAGAATTCTTTTCATCTTCATTAATTTTTCCTCCTATATAGTCGAAAATGATTATATTGAATGCCGATTGCCGGCATTAATATCGGAATACGTTTACATGATGCCGGGCAACCACGTAACAATCACCGGGAAAATTGCCACCAAAATAATGACAATAATGTCGGCTATGATGAAGGGCCATAAGCCTTTGTAGATGGTCGTAACCGGCACACCGGACAATCCGGAAACAATAAAGGCATCCATGCCAATGGGTGGGGAAATCGCACCCAGAGCCATCATCAAGACCACGAAAACACCGAACCAGATGGGATCAAAGCCAAGAGCCAGGATCGACGGATAGAGAAGCGGCACGGTCAGAATCATCATGGGGATCTGCGGCATCAGCATACCTAAAACCACATACATGATGCCGATCGCAATGATGATGATAGCCGAAGGTGCACTGAGGTTGGTAATCAGAGCGGTAATGGCGAAAGGCAATTGAGACAGAGCGATGAATTTGATAAACACGAAGGTGCCGACCAGCATAAAGACAACAAATCCCACGGCCAGCACGGTTTCGACCAAGATGTTGACTATTTTTTTGCCATCGATTTCCCGGCCGATCAGGGCAATGACCAAGGCACCGGCGGATCCTAAGGCACCGGCTTCGGTAGCCGTACAAATACCGGCATAAATGCTGCCCAGAACGATGAGAAAGAGGATGATTACCGGAACGACGCCCTTCAGAGAGATCAGTTTCTCTCTGCGGGTAAACTTCTCACCTTTCGGTCCCAAGGCCGGGTTGAGCGTGCAGGTAATCGTAATGGCGATGACAAAGGCGATAATCATCACGATTCCGGGTATGATACCGGCCATAAACAGGCTTCCGACCGAATTTTCGGTCAGCATGGCATACATAATGAAAGCCATGGACGGCGGAATGAGAATGGCCAGCGGCGCGCCGGCGGCCACCGATGCCGTCGCCAACGAGTCGGCATAGTTGAGTCTCTTAAGTTCGGGGAGCGCCATTTTGCTCATGATGACGCAGGAAACATTATCGGAACCGGTTACCGCGCCCATCAGACCGGCGGCCACCACTGTTGCAGAAGCCACACCGCCTCGGCGGCGACCAAGAAACTTGTTGGCAAAATCAAACAGATTCCGGCCGATGCTGGTTTCGGCGATGATCATGCCCATCAGGGTAAACATTGGAATGGCGGTTGTCGTGTAGTTATCCATTTGTGTGAACGGTGCGGTCACGATGACACCGAGCGCCGTATCCCAACCGTTCATGATCACGATGCCGAAAAATCCGACGATGGCCAAAGCCGCGCCGATCCAGACACGAGCGCAGATCATAGCGATCAGGACAACGACACCCAAAAGACCAATTAGTTCGGGACTCACTGTTCATCACCTCCTACCGGAACGCTAGCTTCAGATTGGGGCAGATACCGGGATTTGTCTTTGAAGTTGGCCACCAGCTGAATAACGACGGCAATACTCATCAATCCCATGGAAACGGCAAACAAGAGATAAAAGGGCCAAGTGGGAATTTTCAGTATTGTGTACGTTTGCCTTTGAGCCATCCTTTTGAGCATGTCGATGATTCCCTGGCCGGCCATTACCGCACAAAGAATCGCGGACAAACCGTATCCAAAGACATCAAAGGCCAGCTGACCTTTACGGCTGAGGCGATCGACAAACAGGCCGACACTGACATGGCGATTCAAGAACAGGGCCGAAATGAAGGCCGGCGACATGCAAATCATCATCATGCGAACAATTTCCACCGAGCCGGTGATCGGATTACGAAATACTTCACGCATAAAAATATCTGCGATCGTAATCACGATCATAACCACCAACGCCAGAATGGAAATCCAGATGATGACATTGCCAACCTTCTTGCTGATATGCAAGACCTTCTCCATTTTTTTGCTTCCTCCTTACAGCATTTTGCTAACATTGATTTTAACAGTTGAAAGGAAAAATAACAAACTATACACTGTAAATAATACAAAAATAATAATACAAAAATGTTGCGCAGCGGCGGATATTCCTATTTCTCATCCGGGATTTTGATCATCCGGAATGGATCAGTCCCGTATTTTTGATCGGCTCCCGTTTCGGTTTCCCGGCCTTGCGCGGATAAACAGCCGGTGTATCCGTAATCTTCTCAATAGTGACGATCGTGCGTTTCATGTCGGTTCCGGGCAGGTTGAACCGACTGGTTTCCGCCAAGCGACCGCCAAGCGCCTGAATGGCATGATCGGCGGCAGCGATCTCTTCTTCGTCCTGACCCTTCATTGCCAGAAAAACTCCGCCGACGCGCACAAAAGGCAGGCAGTATTCACAAAGGACCGGCAAGGATGCTACCGCCCGGGCGGTGGCAACATCAAACCGCTCCCGAAGGGCCGGCTGACGGGCGGCATCCTCGGCCCGGGCATGCCGAGTGGCAATTCCGGCAAGACCCAGCGCCTCGATAACGGCATCAAGAAACTTGATGCGTTTGTTCAGCGAATCCAGTAGCAGTACCTGTGTGCGCGAACGGACAATTTTGATCGGAAGGCCGGGAAATCCCGCACCGCTGCCCACATCAATCAGTTTGAGCGGTCGTTTGTGGGCGGCGGTCAGTTGATCCAAGATGGGAACCAAGGTAAGAGAATCAAGAAAATGCCGGATCGCCATTCCCTTATCATCCGCAACCGCCGTCAAATTGATCCGCCGGTTCCAGTCTTGCAGCATTTGCCCATAAAGTACAAAGCCATTTATCTGCTGCTGGTTCATGTTCAAGCACAGACGCTCATCAACAATCCGGATCCAATCCATTAATGTGGCCTTGGGTTGATTATCCGTCATTGCGCTCGCCGCCTCCGATCGTTTTTTTGTCCAAGGTCTGAAGATAGATCAGCAATACCGAAATATCCGCCGGAGAAACACCGGAAATCCGGCTGGCCTGCCCGACCGATATCGGTTGGATGTGTTGCAGTTTTTGTTGCGCTTCGATGCGCAGACCACGAATCGCCATGTAATCAAGATCCGGCGGCAACATCTTTTTCTCCATTTTACGGAAGCCGGCCATCCGCTCGGCTTCCAAGCGGATGTATCCTTCGTATTTCAGTTCAACCTCAACAGCAAACTGCTCGCTTTCACACAATGCCGGTCGTGCCGGGTCCAATGGCGCCAACACAGCATAGTTCAATTCCGGTCGCTTGATGAGCTCGGCCAGCGAGCAGCCGCGTTTCAGCGGCGAACTGCCTTTTTGCATCAACAGGTCATTCACCTGTTTTCCGGGCTTGACACGTGTTTTATGAAAACGATCGATTTCGGCTTTAATGCGACTCTGTCTGGCCACAAAGACCGCCCAGCGTTCATCATCAATCAATCCGACCTCCCGCCCGATCGGCGTCAGCCGGGCATCGGCATTGTCTTGGCGCAAAAGCAGACGGTATTCGGCCAGCGAGGTCATCATCCGATACGGCTCCCGGGTCCCCTTGGTGACCAAGTCGTCAATCAGAACACCGATGTAGCCCTGTGAACGGTCAATGATGACGGCCTCTTGTCCCCGCAGTAGGCGGACGGCATTGATTCCGGCGATCAGACCCTGCGCCGCAGCCTCCTCATAGCCGGAAGAGCCGTTGATTTGACCGGCACCGAACAGTCCGGACACGGCTCGGGTTTCCAGCGAGGGCTTGAGGCAGGTCGGATCCAGACAATCATATTCAATGGCATAGGCACTGCGCTGGATGACGGCGTGCTCACACCCGGGAAGGGATCGAACCATACGGACTTGAACATCTTCCGGCATGCTGGTGGACATACCTTGCAAATAAAGCTCCTCGGTATCCCATCCCATCGGTTCGAAAAAAACCTGATGCCGTTCCTTGTCGGGGAATTTCACAAATTTGTCTTCAACGGAGGGACAATAGCGAGGACCGATGCCTTCAATGACACCGCTGTATAATGGCGAGCGGTGCAGATTTTCCCGGATGATTCGGCCGGTTTCAAGGGAGGTCCAGGTCACGTAGCAGGGCCGTTGCTCGTCGCTTTTCAGATCAACGCCATCTTCATTGGAAAAGGAAAACGGCACGATTCTTTTGTCCCCGTCCTGTCGCTCCAACTGATCGAAATCAATCGAATGGGCATTGACCCGAACCGGGGTTCCGGTTTTAAACCGTTGCAACGGCAGGCCGAGGCGCCGCAGGGATTCCGCCAATCCAATCGACGGAAAAAGATTGTCCGGTCCGCCGTCATACTGTCGCTCGCCGATAATGATCCGTCCCTCCATGTAGGTTCCGGTGGCCGCGATGACCGCACGACCCAGATAGACCGCCCCTGTTTTGGTCTGTACTCCGACCACCCGGAGCTTGCCGTCTTCGGATTCTACGAGAATATCGACGATCTCGCCTTGACGAAGCAACAGACGTGGCTGATTTTCGACGACATGCTTCATGGCCTCCTGATAGCGGCGCCGGTCGATCTGCGCTCTGGGAGACAGAACCGCCGGTCCTCGCGAGGTATTGAGCATACGGAATTGGATCATGGTCCGGTCGGCCAGTTTTCCCATTTCACCCCCGAGAGCATCGATTTCCCGCACCAGTTGCCCCTTGGCCGTGCCGCCGATATTGGGATTGCAGGGCAGATTTGCCAGAACATCAAGGTTCATGCCGAACAAAATCGTCCGGCATCCAAGACGAGCCGTGGCCAGCGCCGCTTCACAACCGGCATGACCGGCACCGACAACAATGATGTCCACCTCATCGGCCAGCCAGGCATTCGGACGATTCAATGCTTGTTCGATGTTGGTCATAGGATCCTTTCCTGCACCACCCTTGTTATTTACCGACACAGAAGCGGGAAAAAATCGTATTGATCAATTCCTCACTCACTTGGTCGCCGGTAATCGCAGCCAAGGCAACGGCGCTGCTGTGCAGCAAGGAAGCCGCCAGATCCAGCGGGATGCCGGATCGGATGGTGCGAATGGTCTCAGCGATCCTCGCGGCGGCTTGGTCAAGACAGGCTTTATGGCGACTGTTCGTGATCAGAACCTCCTGACCGGACGGGCTGCCGATTCTTTCATATTGATCAAGAATCAGTCGGCGAAGAACCGGCAGACCCTCTCCGCTGACAGCAGAGAAGGCAACCACATCTCCTTGGCTTAAGTTTTGGTCTAGATAACGGCGGATGATCCGGCTTTCGGCAAGATCGTCCTTGCCGGCAATCGCGATGACGGGAATGCCGGAAGCAAGCACTTGGCGAATTTCTCTCAACTCATCGTTCAGTTCCGGCAACGGTGGTGACGCCAGCCAAAAAACAAGGTCCGCCTCAAGCAAAGCTGAGCGTGCCCGGTCAACACCGATTTTTTCCACTAGGTTGTCGGTCGTCCGCAGGCCCGCCGTATCAATCAGCCGAACAGGGATACCGTTGATATCAACCAGCTCTTCAATCGTATCCCTCGTTGTTCCGGGAACCGATGTGACGATGGCACGATCGTAGCCGGCCAGCGCATTGAGCAGCGAGGACTTGCCGGCATTGGGCCGACCGGCGATGACCACCGTCATGCCCTCTCTTAAGATCCTGCCCTGACCGAAGCTTGCTTGGAGAGCAGCCATCGAATCGGCAAGAGATTCTAAACCCGAGATCAGGGTGCTCAGGGACTCGTCGGTTTCTTCATGCTCCGGATACTCAAGAATGAGCTCAACTTGAGCCAGAAGTCGATAAACATCATCGGATAATTGGCGGATCCGCTTGGACAACGCCCCGTGGAGCTGAGCAGCTGCGACCTTGGTGCTTTTGCGAGCCTCAGCCTGAATCAGATCCATGACCGCTTCGGCCTGGGTCAGATCCATTTTGCCATTCATAAAGGCTCGTTTGCTGAATTCACCGGGTTCGGCGGGTCGCACCCCCAATTTAAACAAACAATCCAAAATGGTTTGTTTAACCGAAACGCCGCCGTGACAACTGATTTCAACAACGTCTTCGCCGGTAAAAGAATGAGGAGCCACAAATCGCGTGATCACAACCCGATCGATCAGCCCGGCATCATCCGGGTCGATCAGATCACCAACGGCGCAGGTGTAGCCGGCCATTGCGGCGACAGAGCCGAAACGCGGGCTGTTCGGGCGAAAGAGGAGATCCACGGCTTGGGCGCTGCCGGGGCCGGACAAACGAATAACCGCCAAACCGCTTTGGCCGGGCGGCGTCGCCGGTGCCGCGCAAACACCGTAAAAAGAATTTCGGCCAAGATCAAGATGCTGATTTTGTCCGTTCATGACAAAGGACTATTCCACCGATTCGGGCGCAATGACAACATACCGTTGGGCGTTCTCACCCTCGCTGTACGTGGTGACTCCGGGGAAGTCTTGGAGCGTTGCATGGATAATCCGGCGTTCCGCAGGATTCATCGGCTCAAGATTGAAGGGCTCCCCGCTCCGAGCCACCTTTTTCGCGGTCCGCTGGGCTATGCCGATCAAGGTATCCTGACGGCGGCGGCGGTAACCGGCGATATCCACAATGACACGGATGCGTGTTTCGCTGACTTTGTTGGCCACCAACGAGGCCAGATATTGAATGGCATCCAGTGTTTCACCGCGACGCCCGATGGCGGAACCACAATCCTGACCGGTTACATCAATGTGCAGCGTGTCATCCTCCCGATAAGAACTGATGCGGCCGTGAATGCCGATTCCGGAAAGAATCGACGCGACATAGTCTATCGTTTCGGTTTCTTCCGGCATTTCCGGATCGCCGGCGTAATCTTCATCGTCACCATAATACTCGGTTGCTTCCGAATCTTGGTCCTGATCGGGTCCTTCAACCGTTATCCGAACCGTCGCCGGACGACGACCCAGCCCAAGCAGGCCGATTTCGCCTTCATCAAGAACCTCAATCACCACATCGTCAGCCGACAATCCCAGTTCATCAAGGGCTTCGTTGATCGCGCGCTGAACAGTTTTTCCGGATTTTTCTATGGACAAAGCCATGTGTTACCTCCTTGAACAGAGTCGGTTCAAGACTTGACGGTCACGGACTCTGTTGATTTTAATTGAACCGGCGGTGAGACCGGGTGCTCCAATTTGCGGGTAAAGAGAAAATAAATGAGCAGCGACTGCAGGATGGCCATAATATTACCGATGGTCCAGTACAAACCTAGAGCAGCCGGCATGGAAAATGTCGTCCAGAGCATAAAAATCGGCATGATGATGTTCATGGTTTTCATCATGGATTCCGTTTTGTCCTCCGGCGCTTGGCCGGCGCGAGCCGGATTGATCTTCTCCCGCGCCTTGTCTTCGGCTCTTTTCTTGCGGTTGGGAATTGTCATCCGCGTGATCTTCATCTGGGCGATGGTTGTGCCCAAAACAATAACCGGAATAATCAGCAAGGGAACGTAGGTTCGCCAAGTATCAGCGCCAAAGAGCAGCGCCGGCCGCCAAGTCGGAATCAAGCCCAGATTCATACCCATAAAATCCAGATCCAGCAACTGATTGACCCGCATCAAACCCTGATTGACGGTCTCGGAAAAAGCCGATGCATGCTCGCTCAGCGCGTTGATCAGCGGTATGTTTTGAGTCGCCGCTACTTTGGCTTCGTTTTCGGTTATGAGGGAGGCCCCGTAGAGCAGTTGACCGATTTTGTCCAGGTTCTCGGCCGAAACCCGCATGATGTATTGAAGCGGCGCGCGAATAATCTGAAAAATCGGCAAAATGATAATGAGCTGAATAATGGACGGTAAGCATCCGGAAAGCGGCGAGGCGCCATGTTTCTTGTACAGCTCCATTTGAAGCTGGCTTTGCGTGGCCTTGTCGTTGGGATGATTGCGCTGAATCTCAGCGATTTCACCCTGAAGGGCCTGCTGCTTGATGCTGCTTTTTTGTTGGTTAATGCCCAAAGGAATCATCAGGGCACGTAAAATGATGGTGAAAACAATAATGACCAATCCATAATTACCCAAGCCATCATAAAGCAGTTTCATAAACCAACCGAAAGCAACGTAAAAAGGGTCGAAAATTCCTAGTAAAACGACTGTAAGTCCCATTATTCATGCTCCTTCATGTATATAGATTGCTCAAATCAACCAACCGGGTCATAGCCACCCTTGCTGAACGGATTGCAACGCAGGATCCGCCAAGCGGATTTCAGACCGCCGCGCAGCGGGCCGTAACGCTCTATTGCCTCTATTGCATACTGGGAGCAACTTGGCAAATATTTGCAACGACTGCCCAGTTGAGGAGATATATGGCGCTGATACCAGCCAATAACGCGAATCATCAGTCTGCCAATCATCTTTCGGCCATCCTGTCTTCCTCAGGCGATATCGCGCCCACCGACTCAGGAGAGGAATCCGACCGGTCGATGCCTGCTTTGCGCAGGAGTCGCCGGACCTCCTGGAGGATAAGGAAATAATCGGGCCGTTCCTGACTTTCGCGACCCACCAAGATGATATCATAGCCCGGCTGCAAATGCATTTCCAACCGCCGAAAACTTTCACGAAGCAAGCGTTTCATGCGATTACGGCGGACACTGCCTTTGATTTTCCGACTGGCGGTTACGCCGAGCCGATTGATTTTCCCGGGGCGGCGAAAATAATGCAACACCACATACCGGCCGACAAGAAAGCGGCCCTTGTTGTATACCCGGGAAAATTCATAATTTAAACGCAAGCGGTTTGTCTTTTTCACAATACATCTGTTTTCTGCATTATCGGCCCCGGTTGCGCCGTCCGCGGCGACCGGGAGAAAAAAGAAGAAAGACCACAGGGTGTGCGGTCTTTAAGCGCTAAGCTGCTTTCTTCCCTTCAACCGGCGTCTCTTTATAATCTTGCGTCCGGATGCCGTAGCCATCCTCTTGCGAAAACCGTGTTCTCGAGCCCGTTGTTTCTTTTTGGGCTGAAATGTCATCTTCATTCTATATACACCTCCCAAGGCAGCAAAAACCAACAGCGTTAAGATTATACAGGCCGCCATCGCGTTCTGTCAAACGCGCATCGTTTTGGAAAACAACTCTGGAAAACAACTCCTTCTTCCGATCAACCGTCGACGGTCATCCGGACCACAAGCGCCCGGTTCCCGGACAAAGGTTTATCACTGCTGACACCGACAAAATCAGACCCGAACAAGGAAAACAGGTTGCCACGGACATTGCATTCTGGCAGACGTCCCAATGTTTTTTCCCCATTGGTCAGCAATGCCATCTGGACCGGCGACGCGTAGTCGCCCGGACCGGTATAATCGCCGCCGCTGGCGATGACAATAAGCATGGCCTCCTCTCCGGCCAGCAATTCCCGCAAGGTTCGATTGCTTGGCGCTATGGTCAGCGGCGCGCCGCCCAGTGACGGCACATCATCGTAAGCGCCGGTAGCGGCGCCGGTGCTGGGAGTTTCCAGCAGGGCGGCGTTTCTTTTATCGGTAAAAGCTCGTAGAATCACACCGTTTTCAATCAAGGAACAAATATCCTGTTTCGTCCGGATGCCTTCTGTATCGAAAAAAGGCACGTGCATCTGTTCCTTCGAGCGATCCTGCCACAGACTGAATGTTGGAGAAAAGACCTCTGTCCCTATTTTCCCACAAAAGAGCGATGCCGCACGTGCGATGGCCTCACCGTTCAGGGATTCCTGCATTTTTCCAAGCAGGAGGTCGGGTTCCGTAACCACCAGCATTGTTTTCCGCGCAGGCAGCGGTTTGGCGACGGTAAACGCACCCAGCATTGCCTCGGCATCACGCAACAAGGCCGCCCGGTCAAAGACACGATCCTGGCGCATAACACCCGTGTCAAAGACATTGAGGGAATCTTTGTGCTTAGCCAGAAGGCCGATGTTGAATGTGCGGTCCAGATTCAAAAAATCCAATCCCTTGTCATTGCACAGACGAACTTCGGTTTCGGTCATGGAAATCTTGTTGCTGAAAATAAAATCGGGATAACCGGATCGAAGCTCATCAAGGACGGCTTCGGCCAGGCGGATAAACTCAGGATCGGTCAGCGAAACCTCCCGGAGATCCCGTGTTCTGGTCTGATCTTTTTCCGGATCAAAGGGATAGGGTACCTTGAGGGCCAAATTGGCTTCGGCCTCGGCCCAGGTTTCATCGGTCGGTTCTCCGAGCCGGCCGCTGATACCGATCAATCCATCGGTATAAACGCGACAGCCGCTTTTGGTGATTTCTTTGTGCCGGACGGCATCAATGCGATTCATGCTGACGTTTAACGCGGTTTCCCGTATCTTGGTCTGGTACAGTTCCTTGATCATCGTCGTTCATCGCTCCCTCTTATTGAACCCGCATGCCGTGAGCCCGGATATACGGTCCGCCAAAGCCGACCGGCAACGGGTACTGTTCCATTTTGCCGCAACCGCCCATGGCAAAGGAAAATAACTGAACTTCGTCGCTGGCGCCATCGATTTCTTCAAGCGTTTTCATGACATTGCCGGTGATGACCGAAACCAGAACCGGTTCGGCCAATTGACCGTTGCGAATCATGTAGGCTCGCTTCGGCGCGATGGTAAAGGTGGACATGCCGGATCCGTGGTAGAGATCATCGATGTAAATGCCTTCCTCTATCGGTGCCAGCAGGCTGGCAAAGGTGTCTTGCCCGGCACCGATATAGGTCGTGGTCATGCGCACAATCGGTTCAAACTCAAAACTGGTCGCCCGGGCATTTCCGGTCGGCTGTTCCCCTAGGATAGCTGCGGTGTAGCTGCTGTGCAATCTTCCGGTCAGAATACCGTCCTTAATAATATTGTTGACCCGGGCTTTGCATCCCTCATCGTCAAAAGGAACATAACCGGCACCGGGCAGCGTGCCGGTATCAATGATGTTCAAGACGGGCGCGCCGACCCGTTTGCCGATCGCCCACTCTTTTATCATTGTTTCGTCGCCAACCATGAAATCTGCCTCACTTTTGTGCCCGAAGCTTTCATGGGCAAAAACGCCAGTGACAACCGGTGATAACACGCAGGTGTACACGCCGGGAACAACCGGCTCGGCCCGGCGGCAGTAATCAAGATCCCGGGCCAGCGCCGCTTCAATCCGCTCTTTGCCCTCGGCCAGCAAGGCAAAATCGGTCTCATAAACATCTTCACCACCGTTAAAGGGTGAACGGCTTCCCTGCAGGGTGTAACGAACCGACAGGCTGCAGCTCTGGCTATCAAAGGAAACATCGGCGCCTTTGCTGGACAGAATATGCTTGGTTGTATATTTATCCAGATAATAGATCCGGGATTTTTGTACGGCTTCCGCCTGTCGCACAATCGGCACATAGCTCTTCGCGAGGTCGATCTTGTTTTGATTGGAAACATCCGAAACCCGTTTGTCGGCAAAGGAAAAGTGGCGGCCGGTATGGACCTCCAGCCAGCCTACCACCGGATTTTGTCGGATATCGGGCGATTCCGTCGCCATGGCGGCCAATTGATCAATGGCATCTTGGATGCGGTCGATTTCGGTCGTGGCGTGGTAATACCAGCGATTGCCGTCATAAATCCGGATCATGGCTCCGGTATCTGTTTTGGTTTTATTTTGTTTTAGTTCGAGATTTTCCAGTAGAATTTGGGTCGAATAAACCGATTCGATCCGAACATCCGTAAAAAGGTGGTCAGGAAAACGGTACATATGGCGTGTCCTCCCGTGGTCCGTCGGCAATTGTTTTGCTGCGCAGGATAATTGTATCTTCCGGCAGTTTCTTCGTCAAATAAACTTGGGCGGCGGCGCTGGCATGCTCGTCGCGAAATACGCCGAAAATCGTCGGTCCGCTGCCGCTCATCACGGCCAAGGCGGCATCGGCTTCGGTCAGCAGGTTTTTAATCCGCCTCAATTCCGGATACGCTTTGAGCGAAACCGATTCCAGCACATTGCCGGAGGCCTCGGCAAGCGCGCCTAAATCACGTCGTTGCACCGCCTCCAACACGGCCCGGTGATCGGGACGCGAGCCCGCATCAGACAGGCGAAACCGCTTGAAGACCCAGGATGTATGAATGTCGAAATTCGGTTTGCAAAGCAGGATCGGAAGCTGCTCCCATGCAGGCAGCGGAGTCAGAATTTCTCCGACCCCCTCCCCCAAAGCCGTTCCTCCCAGCAGACAAAAGGACACATCGGCGCCGATCCGAGCGGCAAGCTCAAACAGCAGCTCTCGAGAAACGTGTTGCGGATAAAGTTGATCCAACGCCGCAAGAACAGCGGCGGCATCGCTGCTGCCGCCGGCCAGACCCGCGGCAACCGGAATGTTTTTTTCCAAGGTGATGTGTACACCGTCTTGGATTTTGGCCGCATCCATAAACAACCGTGCGGCTCGCCAGGCCGTGTTTCTCTCGTCCGAAGGAATCCCGGCGGCGCCACAGGTTATTTTAATGCCCTCCTGATCGGGGCCGACCTCAACCATAACCCGATCAGCCAACGCAATGCTTTGCATCACCGTCCAGAGCAAATGATACCCGTCTTCCCGACGCCCAACAACATCCAACGCCAGATTGATTTTGGCCGGGGCTATCAAGGTTTGGCTCTTCATCATCCGGATCTCCAGCAAAAAAGGCCCGCGGTTACCGCGGGCCAGTCGTTAGACACATTAGTTTTTTAATTCATCAAGAGGTTCAACGACGATCTCTACGTTTCTGGTCAACACATCGACATAACTATAGGTAACCATTCCTTGGTACGAATTGAGTTTTGAACACCGCACGGTAAAAACATTGGGATAACAGTTTTCGAGGACGCCCTCCTGAATGATTGTCCGCTTCCGGCCACCATTCGAACGAAGTCGGACACGCTTGCCGACATGGGCCTGTATACCTTTCCTGCAGATGTCGAGATCCGCTTTGACTATCATCTGGACAACACCTCCGACGCTCACTTCTCACGGTTCACGGTTCAAAATCCATAATCCGAAGACTTGGGCGTATTTTATCACTTTCGTGGACTAAAGTCAAATTTAACACAATCGGTTGTGGTGCCCAAAAACAGATGCCCTAAATGTTGGGGATATAAGCCATGCGGCGCGATGGTCGGTCAGATCTCCGGATTGCTGCCAAACCCCTCACCCAGCACTTCTCTGGCCTCGATAACGATAACAAACGCCGCCGGATCGATTTCGGACACAACGGATTTGAGATCCGGAACCTGTTTGTTGGATAAGGCGCACATGAGGATATCTCGATCCTGCCCTGTAAACATGCCTTTGCCCTTCAACAACGTGACCCCGCGCTGCATTTCTTGTAAAATCCGCTCGGCAATGGCCGGACCTTGATCCGAGATGATATACGCCGTACGAATAAAATCAAATCCCTCCAGCAGAACATCGATGCTTTTGGAGGTCAGATACATGGCAATAAATGAATACATGGCCAGCAAAACCGCCGGTCCGCCATCATCGTGATACGCAACAACCGACGCCAGAATAATGACAGCATCAAGAATCAGCAAAAACTGGCCCATGCTTAGGGTTTTGCGGTGCCTTTTGATGACCGCTGCCAGAATGTCGGTGCCTCCGGTTGTGAAACCGCCGCGGAAAATAATTCCCAAGCCGATGCCATAAAGGACGCCGCCAAAAAGGCAGTATATCAGTGGATCCGGCGCGCCGCCCGCTAGGGGCCGATTGATGTAGGTGCTAAACCAATCCTGCAGAACCGGTGCCAACAGGTCAACCATGGCCGAATAGAAAATCGAACCGACCAGACTGCGCCAGATAAAGGTTATGCTGATCATTCGCCAACCAATCAACATGACCGGTATGTTTAACAACAAGTACAGCAGACCGAAGGAAAGGAATTCCCCCTGTCCCGTAAGCTGAAAAATAATCGAAGCCACGCCGGAAAGGCCGCCCATTGTCAAACGGATGGGAATGAAAAAAACATTGACCGCAACGGCCGCAATAAAGCCACCGATCAGAAGACAAAGACCGTTGAGCACAAGCTTGCGGCCGTTCATGGCGGAGAACCTGCGTCGAAAGGGTGAAGATGACATGATAATCTCCTCCTGCCTGCATTTTAACATAAAAAATCGGCAATAAACCAAGCTGACGGTGTTTGATGGCCATGCTATAATCAGGATAGCTTTGCTGATAGAGACAAGGAGTTAATCCATGGAAAAGATCAGCCGCAACTGTATGCACCTTGGCTTGCGGGTTAAGGACTATGAAGCCACCATGGCATTCTACCGTGATGCCCTCGGTTTTGAGGAGATTTTCACCCTGTTGATGCGCGATTTTTACGAAACAATGGAACTGTCGGCTGACGGTACCGTGCCGGAACGAACGGTGGATGACGATGAGGTCTGGTTGACCTATCTTCGTATTCAGGACGGCCAATATCTGGAGATTTTTCCCGATCGTGGCATCGAATCGGCTCCGGACTATAACCGACAGAGTTTTTTTCACTTTTCGTTGGAAGTTGATGATATCGATGTCGCGGTCGCCAAGTTGCGTCAACGAGGGATAACCGTTTACAATCTCCATATTGACGCCATTAACGGGAGCCCTTCGCCGGCTGCTTTCCAGGCTGTTCAGGGGCGGTGCGGATCCCGTCTGGCCTGGATCAAAGATCCGGACGGAAATCTGATCGAGGTCATGCAGCTGATGCCGGAAAGCATGCAACGACTGCGGGATTCGACGACAAAAAACTGATTGTTGGCACGGCACGATCCCGCTACACGTTTGAGACGCCATATGCTATAATGGCTCAGCATCAAATAACGCCGTGCCCGGCCTGCAGTCGATCGTTGGTCCTGTGCGATACGGCCCGTGAACCCCGTCAGGTCCGGAAGGAAGCAGCGGTAAGCGGTCAACCGTATGCGCCGCAGACAAGCCTGCGTCGGCTGCAGACCGGATATGGCGTTTTATGCTTAGTGTTGACCGTAAAAGGAGGCTGTGACATGACACATCAAGCATTGTATCGCGAGTGGCGACCCCGGATATTCGACGAGGTCGTTGAGCAGCGGCATGTTGTCTATGCTTTACGCCAATCCGTAATCAGTGGTCAGATCGTACACGCCTATTTGTTCAGCGGCACAAGAGGAACCGGCAAAACAACCTTGGCAAAAATATTTGCCCGCGCCATCAATTGTGAAAATCCACAAAACGGCAATCCTTGCAACCAATGTGTCATTTGCGAAGGCATGCTAAACGGCAGCTTGCTCGACATTGTCGAGATGGATGCCGCCTCCAACAACAGTGTCGAGAATATTCGCCGGATCTGTGATGAGGTAATCTTCATGCCGTCACAGGCACGATTTAAGGTTTATATCATTGACGAGGTTCATATGCTGTCCACCGGCGCCTTCAATGCCCTGCTGAAAACATTGGAAGAACCTCCCTCCCACGCGGTTTTTATTTTGGCAACGACCGAACCGCATCGGATCCCGGCAACCATTCTCTCGCGTTGTCAACGATACGAGTTTCGCCGAATACCCATTGACAGCCTGATCGGTCGGTTGGCCGAGATCGCCGCCAAGGACGATCTCGATGTTGACCAAGAAGCCCTTCGAACCATTGCTATTTTGGCGGATGGCGCCCTTCGTGACGCGATCAGCCTGCTTGACCAAGCCAACTCCAGTTTCCCGGGGAAAATCGGTCGTGATCAGGTCCTCGACCTGACCGGTGTCGTTCAGGATGAGTTTTTGCAACAGGTTTCCGAGGCCTTGTTCGAGGCCGACGCCGCGGCTTTGCTGACCCTCATTGACGAGCTGGTCATGACCGGCCGCGATCTGGCCAGATTTGTCTCGGATCTGGCCCAGCACTTTCGCAATATTCTTGTTTGTCAAATAGCCGCAGATCCGCAACAGCTGGTTCGCGCCACAGCCAAAACCCTTGACGACATGAAAAAATTGTCGAAGCGAGTCTCAACCGACCGGTTGATCGCAATGATTAAAGGACTTTCCGCCCTGCTCAGTGATCTGCGCTGGACCGCCGATATGCGGACCGCCTTGGAGATTGGGCTTATTCGTCTGATGAATGAACAGATCGTCGGCGGTAAACCTGACCGCCAAGCCGAATCGGTAATCGCACAAACAGAACCGAAACCGGAACCGGTGACCGTCCGGACCGAGGCGGAACAGACACCAAAAATCGTCGCAACCGACCCGGACGCTTCAGAAATTTGGCAGCGGTCACTGGATCGGCTTGTGGCAGATGGCCATATGACGTTGTATCTTTTTTGCCGGTCGGCGGTACCGGCCATAACCGACGGTCGGCTGCATCTGGTTTTCGATCCGGCGGATCGGATAAATTATCAAGAAGCCTGCCAAGAGAACAGTTTGCGAATCCTCAAACAAGCCGCTTCGGCCGCGGCCGGCCGGGAAATCACGGTGCGCCCGGCCCTGAACGATCAAGCCGGATCGGCTTCACCCGATGGTCAGCCGGAGACAAGCCAACCCGATTGGGTACAAAAAATAAAAGAAGCCGCGGACACCTTGGGGGTCCCGGTTGAAATGGAGGAATGAGAACCATGAGCAGAGGACCACGCGGAGGATTTCCCGGCGGTCGGGGCGGCATGGGCGGCGGCAACATGAATCAGTTGCTCCAGCAGGCCCAGCGCATGCAGCGGGAAATGGCGAAAGCTCAAGAAGAAATCGCAGCCATGACCGTCGAAGCCACAGCGGGAGGAGGCGCGGTCAAGGTCATTGTCGGCGGCGACAAACAGATCCGAGAATTGAAAATTTTACCGGCCGTGGTCGATCCTGATGATGTTGAGATGCTGGAAGATTTGATTCTGGTTGCGGTCAATGACGCGTTCTCTCAATTGATGGAACAGTCCGAGGCCCGTATGGCGGCAGTTTCAGGCGGAGCCGGTCTGCCTTTTAGCTTCTGATGGCCCGCTATTCGCCGTCGATCGCCAAATTGGTCGCCGAACTGGGGAAGTTGCCCGGTATCGGTGGCAAATCGGCGCAACGGCTGGCTTTTTATCTGTTAGGGCAACCCGAGGACAAGGTGGCCGCACTGGCTCAGGCCATGCTTGATGCCAAACGAAATACCCGTATTTGCTCCCAATGCTGCAACCTGACCGATCAGGATCCTTGTGAAATCTGTTCGTCGGCCTCCCGAGACCGCAGCCAGATCTGTGTTGTGGAAAATCCCAAGGACGTGGCCGCCATGGAGCGAATCCATGAGTATCGTGGACTTTACCACGTTTTGCATGGCGCCATCTCCCCCATGCAGAATATCGGACCGGACCAGATTCGCTTACGGGAGTTGTTGGCCCGCCTTCGTGACGATTCGGCCATCAGCGAGGTTATTCTGGCAACCAATCCTACGGTGGAGGGCGAGGCCACGGCGCTGTATATAGCCAGACTGCTGAAGCCCGCCGGCATCCGAACCACGCGCATCGCCCATGGAATTCCGATGGGCGGCGATCTGGAATACGCCGATGAAGTTACATTGGCCAAGGCCATGGAAGGTCGTCGGGAAATTTGACGTCAGGGGCGGATATCAGGTTTGAAGAATTGGGCTACTGCTCAAAAATGATTTCGTCCGAACGCACCATGCCCAGTTGATCTCGGGCAATACGCTCGATATATTCGTCGGTATCAACGATGCTTTTCAATTCCAAAAGCTCATCTCGGGCCGCCTGCGCGTTTTCGAGCCGGCGCTCCAGACCTGCTTTGCGTTCCAGCATACGGGCGATCTGTGTCTCCTGTTCGAAATAAATAGCAACCGCCGAAGCAACAGCCAAAATAAGGGCCATCCCGAGGGCAATGCGGATGAAAACCCGATTGTGGCTGCTTTTTTTAATTTTATTTTTCTGTCCGGCCACGAATTTCCCTCTCAACAGTTCCAAATCAACAAGGTTTTTGTGCTTCGCCTACATTGTAAGGCTCTTTGAAAATCAACTCAACGCCGCAGTGGCCTATTATTGCGGTTTTTGCCTTCAACTTAATCGCAGTGTAACCTCTCTGCAACAAGATTTGCCCAATTCAAGGCTGATCGCCGGTATCGCCGGCTAAAATTTCAAAAAGTCCGGCCGCCTCCTCTTTGCGTACGGTTTCCTTTACACTCAGAATTCTGATCCGAGAGCGTCCGGAGCCAAAAGCTATTTCCAGAATATCCCCCGGTTTCACCGTCGTGCCCGGTTTGGCCGGTCTGCCATTTATGCTGACCCGGCCGGCGCGACAAACTTCACTCGCAACGGTGCGCCGTTTGATGACACGAGATACTTTAAGAAATTTATCCAGTCTCATTGTTCCTCATCCGCCTGTTCCTCTTCTTTGACCTGTTCCCACAACTGATCCATGGTGGCAAGGCTCATCTCGTTCCAAACAAAACCCCGCTGACCTGCCAGCTCCTCCACGCGGGAGAATCGGCGAATAAACTTTTCGGTCGATTGATTCAAGGCCATTTCCGGTTGCACATTCAAATGACGGGCATAATTGACCGCAGCAAACAAGAAATCCCCTACTTCACCGGCCACCTGCCGGTCAGCGATCTCCGGCTGCATTTCACCTTCTGCAACGGCTTGTTGCGTGCCGGTCCAAACCTTCCTGATCTCTTCCAGCTCCTCGTTGATTTTAGCCAACGGTCCGCCGGCATCATCCCAGTCAAAGCCGACTCGAGCCGCCTTTTGCTGAACTTTAAAGCTACGGTGCAGCGCCGGCAACACTCGAGGAACATCCTGCAATACCTGGGCTTGGCTGGTGTGCCCTTTCTCGACCAGCTTGTTTTTTTCCCATGTATCGATTGCTTCTCCCGAAGAGGCGGCCCGATCCTGACCAAAAATATGCGTGTGGCGGGAAATCATCTTGCGGCAGATACCCTGCACAACATCATTGAAATCAAACTGTTCCGCCTCCGTTGCCAGTTGGGCGTGCAGAACCACCTGCAGCAAAACATCGCCAAGCTCTTCGCAAAGTTTGTCGGGGATGCCGCTGTCGATGGCATCAATGGCTTCGTAAGCTTCTTCCAGCAAATTCTTTCTCAAGGAAGCGTGTGTCTGCTCCCGATCCCAAGGACAACCACGATCACTGCGCAGAAAAGCCATGATCTCGATCAGGTCATCGATGGTGTATCGATCTTGATTTATAAAAGAATCGGTGAGGGGCAACGGCTCTTGCCGGGAGTTGTTGAACATCTTGTGCCTCCGGGGTTCATGCAAACCAGTGAATCTGGAAACGGTCAAATCGCACTTTTTCGTTGAACTGATCGGCAAAAAACAAGGTCTGATGAAATCGGGCAAACTCACGTGTATTCTTGGACAACCAGAGCGGAATCGGCACATCCAGTTCGTGGCACAATTCAATCAGGCATTTTTCCAGTTGCGACACGAAGGATGCGTTGCTATCCGGTCTTTCGACAGTGGCTTGACGCAACAAAAGGTTGGCACGAAAGACACGCCCTTCCAGTTTCATCGTCCTTGCCTCCTTTTCGGGCCGACCGCATTTAACATTTTATTAACGGAACAACCAAATTTGTTATACATTTATTCATTATACTAAAATTGCTTGAGAAAGCACGATTTTTCATAACCCCCCTGATCAAGGATGCCGGCTGGTGACCGGCATCCTTATTTTTGAGCATGGATTCTTGGAAATAACAGCAAGAGAGCAACTTGTCAGACAAGATCCGGAAAGAGTTGGCGATAGCGGATCAAAGCCGCCTCCCAGAGCTCAGTATCTTCCGGTTGGTAGTGCTGCAGATCGGTGGATGCGGCGATGATCTGCCGGGCATCCCGGAGCGATGCAATGGCGCCGGAGGCGATCAGCTGAACCGCAATATTACCCAGCGCCGTTCCCTCGGCCGGGCCGGCGATAACCTTGATGCCGGTGGCATTGGCGGTAAACTGAGAAAGAAGATCGTCTTTGGTGCCGCCGCCGACAACATGAATGACCGGATAGCAACAACCGCTTATTTTTTCGATCTGCTCCGCAACCACCCGATACTTAAGGGCAAGACTTTCGTAGATGCAACGGACAATTTCGCCGCGGCTCCCGGGAACGACCTGACCGGTCCGGCGACAGATTTCCCGGATGCGTTCGGGAATATCGCCGGGAGCTGCCAAAGCAGGATCATCGGGATCGATCAAGCTGACAAAAGGCCTGCTGGCCAGCGCCTCCTGCTCCATTTCGGCAAAAGTCACATGTTCGCCCCGACGCAGCCACTGCCGGCGCGATTCCTGAATCAGCCAAAGACCTGTGATGTTTTTCAGGACTCGTGTCGAATTGTTGAATCCACCCTCATTGGTGAAATTAAACCGAAAGGCCGGATCGTTGATGATCGGCTTTTTTCGCTCAATTCCCATCAAAGACCAGGTACCGCTGCTCAGATATATAAAGTCGGCATCGGCGGCCGGAACGGCAACCACGGCCGAAGCTGTGTCATGGGCGGCGACCGTGATGACCGGGATGGGATCGATATGAAGTTCGCGACAGATATCCGGTGACAAAACACCGGCCTTGGTTCCGGAATCAACCAATCGGCAGAGCAACCGGCCGGGCAACCTCAATCGACGCAGCAACTCCAAATCCCATTCGTTGTCGGAAGAGCGAAGCAGCTGCCCTGTTGAGGCCATAGTTCTTTCCGCCTGCATCACACCGGTCAGGAAAAAAACAAAAAGATCCGGCATCAGGAGCAGGCGATCGGCCAATTGAACCAATTCCGGTTGTCGGTTTTGCAGGGCTTGCAGCTGAAAAATCGTGTTGAAGGGCTGGAACTGGATGCCGGTCCGCGCATACAGCTCTTTCTGGGGTATCACCTTGAAGATCTGGTCCATCACACCCTCTGTGCGCCGGTCGCGATAATGAACCGGATTTTGCAGCAATTGTCCCTGCTTGTCCAGCAAGGCAAAATCGACCCCCCAGGTATCGATTCCCAAACTGTCGATCGGCCCCTTGGCTTTGGCCTTGATCAGGCCCTGCTTGATCTCATGAAACAAACGGAGTACATCCCAGTACAGTGTGCCGCCAATTCTAACCGGATCATTGGGGAATCGATGAATTTCCTCCAGTTCGATCCGCACACCGTCAAAGCGGCCGAGCATGGCACGTCCGCTTGAAGCACCAAAATCAAAGGCCAGAACTTGCCGGTTAGCGCTCATGGAATCCACCTCCTGATTACTGTTCTTGAGCCGCGATGCTTTTTCTGAATTTCTCACTTTCCCAGCTGTTGATAAAGTCCTTGCCGGCCTCGTCCATAACGCTGACCGTCCGGCCGGTCCGGCGGATCGTATCGGTTATAAACAGGACGGCGCAAAGGGTTTCCTCGATGGTTCTGGCTTCGGTCTCGGAGCATTGATAATAAACCTCGCCGCTGGCACGAAAAACCGTGCACTTAGCGGTCGGCAGCCCGCCCGAAGCCAGGTGATCGGCCAAATCACCGGTTGATTGTTCAACCATTTGACCGTTCAAAAAAACCGTTTGATCCGGATAAATCGCCCTGGTTGTGAAGGTCTTCAGCTCCCACGGTTGGGTCAAAAGCCTTTGCCGGAGCCACGGCGTCGCCGAAACCCAGCCGGCCTGATCCTGACCTGCGGCCAGCATGATCTGCGGCCAGTCCTGCGCACCGACACCAAAGGCCGCGGCAATTCTTTGGTTGACCTGGTCATGAAGCCGGAGACAGGTGTCGGCATCCGGTCCGGTCACAATCAATCCGTGATTTTGCATGAAAATAATGGACGGCGGCTTATGATTGTCTGCTGTGGCCCGGCGGCAGGCAGCATTAATGGCAAACGCCAGCTGCACGCCGGGATTGATATAGGGAACAAAGACATAGTCCGCATCCAGACCTTCCAGTGCTCTGCGCGCGATTTCGGCCCCTTCGTTGCTGCAGGTTGCCAGATTGGCATAAACCGGATGGGTGTGGAGAACATACGTATCCAGCAACGAATGGAACCCGGCTTCGACGGACGGTCGCAGGGACGGCAGGCCGCCAATGACCTGGATTGCGGCTTTGGCCATGTCGGAACCGATTTTCTCCACATCGGCAAAAGCGGCCGGGTCGTTTCCGTAATAAAAATCCCGCAGCATCGCATAATCCAGAACAGCATAAGCCTGATCCGGCGCGATCTGCTCCAAGCGATATCCGGAGGCTTTGATGGCCATCAACCGGTCGTCAAGCTTGACCGACGTATTGCCGCCACCCCCTTGCACATAATCCGAGCGGGCTCCGGCGATTCCGGACATGCGCACGTATTCGTTCAGTTTTTCTTGATTTCGGTCGACAAATAAGGGATTGGCCATGGTTCACCTCTTAGACAAGACATCCTTTTCGTATTGGGCAATCGGAGCCAGATAATCGCTGCCTGCCGGAACACCTTCATTGAGACAGTACTGGTTCCAGACCGCAGCATAAGGCAGGGTGCGCGCCTCGTCCATCAGAGCCAGACGATCGGCGAAACGTCCTTGCTGTTCGGCCTCACGAATTCGTTCGGTGGGTTCAAGCAAAGCCGCCAGAATGGCTTTTTGTGTAGCACGGACGCCGATCACCCAAGCGGCGATCCGATTGATGCTGCCATCAAAAAAGTCGGTGGCCAGATAAACACGATCAAAGGCCGCCGCGCGCTTGATTTCGCGCATGACATCCTGCAGATTCTCGTCGGATATCACCACGTGGTCGCTGTCCCATTTGACCGCCCGGCTGACATGGATAAGAAGATGAGAGTTAAACAGCAGCAAAGAGGAAATTTTGTCGGCAATGGTTTCGGTCGGATGAAAATGTCCCATGTCCAATGTCAGCATCAGGCTGTCGTTACCATCGGCACGGGCATGCGCCAAATAACCCATGTAAAATTCGTGGGAACCAACGGTGAAGCTTTCCAATCCGATGCCGAACAATTTGCATTCCACGGCGTCGACCACCAATTCAGCCGGATACCTCACGGCAAAAATTTCATCCAAGGAATCGCGAAGCAAACGGCGGTAAAGGGTGCGATCCGCCGGCATATCCTTCATGCCGTCCGGAACCCAGATGTTATTGACCACGGTCTGACCCAGTTCACCGGCTATGTCGGCGGCGATTCTGCGGCTGGCCTTGCAGTGGTCGATCCAGAAACGGCGTATTCTTTCATCCGGATGGGCCAGCGTCAGGTTGTCGGCGGCCATCGGATGGCCAAAACATGTGGGGTTGAAGTCCAGCGCGATCCCGCGGGCTTTCGCCCAATCGATCCATCGACGGAAATGACGTGTTTCGTAACGGTCCCGATCGACGTTCTCGCTGAATCGTTCCGCATAGCTGGCATGCAGATTCAGGCGCTGTTTACCGGGCAACAACTTCATCGCTTGGTCAATGTCGGCACGGAGTTCCTCCCCATTGCGAGCCTTGCCGGGATGGTTTCCGGTTGACATGATACCGCCCGACGCTCCGCCCCCCTGCTCTTCCAGGCCCGTGACGTCATCTCCCTGCCAGCAATTCATGGAAATCGGGATTTTTTTCATTTGCTCCAGCACGGCTTCTGTATCGATGCCATAGGCAGCGTAGGTTTCGGCGGCGGCCGCATAGGCTTGGCGAATGGTATCAGGTTTAAGCATCGGGATTTCCTCCTCCTTTGGTCTTATCGTGCCGAACCGGATCATGGTTTCCAAAAATTTCCCGCGCGGCGTCGCGATAATATCGGATGCGGTGGTTCAAATCAGGCTGCCTGCGTTGGGTTTTCGCAGAAAACATGCCGTTGTCCAAGGACTTGCCGGCCAACTGCTCATGACCGATCAACGCCCAAGCCGCGTCATACAGGTTGGCAAAAAGCGGATCACGCATGGCTTGGCAAACAAAGGGCTGACGCGGCTGGTTGATATCTTCGCCGCTGATCTGGAAAAACGCATGACGTTCACAGTTTTCCCGCAATCTGATCAGCTGTTCGCGGGTATTGCGGGATGGCATATAGGTCACAGCGGCAAACCCGATTTCCCGCAGCACGTCAAACAGTTCATCCAGATAGCGGTCCTCAAAGGTTTGGGCTTTCTTGTCCCCGGTTACCGAGGCCGTGACATCCCCCAGATAAGCATAAGCCAAAATGATGCCGTTTCCCCGGGCAAAATCCGCTACTTCAGCGATCGGCAGACATTCCTCCGTGGCCTCCAAATAAAATTTTTCGACCAAATGACGCTTCAGCACCCCCAGCAGGTCAAAGGCTCGAAAAGGATTATGGCCATCGATTAATCGCTCTTCATCTTGGTCGGAAACCGGAACAGCAAGTTTGTGCCGGAGCAGAACCGGCAGATCCGACTTATCATCACAACGGGCATCCAGTTTGAGGGCCAACGCGTAGAGCAGGTGTCGCTCGGTGATGGCCCCGCCGTTTTCCCATTCAGACAAGGGAATCACGTCTCCCTCGTAATCGATCGCCATGTTCAAGGGTGACAACAGGCCATTTAATCTTTCAACCATCAGCCGGTTGCGACGGTCTCTGGCTCTTCGGACCGGTTGAAAAAATGCCGTCAGGGCATCGATCCGGGAATGGGGAACACCATGCAGCGCAACGTAGGCCACACCGTCCTGATCCGGATTGTTGATCCGCCGGCCGGCCAGCTGCGTGTCGGCAAAAGAGGCCCGGCACTCGGCACCGATCGTGGTCGGCAGGCCGAGAACGGCTCCGGCCTCGATAAATTCCCTGGCGCCGCTGATGGAGTCATGGTCCATGATGCCGGCGGTGACCAGGCCGGCCCGGTCGGCCATCCACACGGCTTTGGTCGGTGAATAGGGTGAAAAGGAATACGTCGTATGAATATGATTGTTGACATCGCGCCCGCGAACCGACACCGGCAGATCGCCGGCATCCCGCAGGCTTTTTAATCGGCGCAGAGCCGCCAAGCGCTGCTCCGCGCCGGATGCATTAAGCTGATCTATCAGGTTCTGTTCAGGCATAGTCGTGGATCCTTTCGGGTCTGCGACCGGATGTCATCAGACGCCTTGGCGATTGCGGCGAAGGATCTCGACATCGGTAAAGCTTTTCCGGGCGACATATCCGGGAATGGGCCGGATCCGCTCATGGAAAATGTCAATAAACCAATCCGGCTGCGGGAAGAAATGCTCTTCCAGTTCATAGGCCGGCGTAATCCAGTTGCGCGAACCAAGAACCACCGCCGGCGCGTCAAGATAATCAAAACACAGGTCGCCAATGGTGCGGGCCAGTTCACTGAGATACGAACCACGCTCACAGGCATCGCCGGCGATAATGATCCGGCCGGTCTTTTTGACCGATTCGATGACCAAATCATAATTAAAGGGTACCATGGAACGGGCATCGATGATCTCGGCGCTGATGCCATATTTTTCCTGAAGGATCTTTGCCGCATCCAGCGCCCGGTAAAGGGTCGCGCCGATGGTCAGGATGGTCAGATCCGATCCGGCTCGTTTGATGTCGGGTTCACCGATCGGGATTTCATAACTTTCAACCGGTACGCCTCCTGTCCGGAATTGTTCTCCAACATCGTACAGCCGCTGGCTTTCAAAGAAAATAACCGGATCCGTACCATTAAGCGCGCTGGCCATCAAGCCTTTGGCGTCATACGGTGTCGCCGGAAAAACAACCTTGAGACCCGGGATATGCGAAACCAAAGAAGTCCAGTCTTGGGAATGCTGCGCGCCGTATTTTGAACCTACCGAGACACGAACAACCACAGGCATCTTGAGAATACCGGCGGACATCGCCTGCCATTTGGGCAGCTGGTTGAAGACCTCGTCACCCGCCCGGCCGAGAAAATCACAATACATCAGCTCCACCAATGCGCGTCCTCCGCACATGGCGTAGCCGACCGCCGAACCGACGATGGCGCCCTCCGATATTGGCGAGTTGAAAAGCCGATGATAGGGTACCGCCTCGGTCAAACCACGATAAACAGCAAAGGCACCGCCCCAATCTCGATTTTCTTCACCGTAGGCTACCAGAGTAGGATCCTCATAAAATTTATCCAAAATGGCCTCAAACAGCGCGTCACGCAGTTGGAAAACTCTGTTTTTGGAAATCGGGTCGCCCTTCTCATCGTAGGCAAAGCGGCTCTTTCTGGCGATTTGCTGGACGCGGGGATTTTCTTCCCTCGGCTGCAGCATATCAACCGGACGATCTTCCATCCGAACGATCCGTTGGTTGGACAGCATGATTTTTTCAATGGCATCCGGCTGCTTGTTGAGGTCCATACGCGGCGACACAACAGGATCGATGGCCAGGCGCACCGCATCGGTAACGGTACGAATGACGGCTTCGTCCGCGGCTTCGAAATCAACTTCGTCAAGCAGGCCGGCAGACAGCAGCTGCAAACGGAAATTGGCGATCGAATCGGCCTGCTGCCAGAGTTCTTTTTCCTCATTGGTTCGATACGAATCGGCATCCGAGGGAGAATGTCCGGAGTGACGGTAGGTCACGACGTCCAGCAGAACAGGGCCGCGTTTTTCGGCAAGAATTTTCAATTTTCTGGACATTGCGTCGATGACCGCCAGCGGATTATAGCCGTCGATGCGTTCGGCGTGCATTTGTTCCGGATTGACACCGGCGCCGATCCGAGCCACAAAATCATACCCCATGGTTTCGCCGCGGGTCTGGCCGCCCATGGCGTACTGGTTATTCATAATATTAAAGATCAGGGGCAATCCGCCCTTCATGTCGTCATCCCACAGGGTGCGGAACTGATCCATTGCCGACAGCATCATGCCTTCCCAGACCGGGCCGCAACCCAGCGAACCATCGCCGATGTTGCAGATCACGACGCCGGGTTTGCGATTGATTTTCTTATAGAGCGCCGCACCCACCGAGATGTCACCGGAACCGCCCACGATGGCATTGTTGGGATAAATGCCGAACGGCAGGAAAAAAGCGTGCATGGACCCTCCCAAGCCTTTATGAAAGCCGGTCTCTTTGGCGAATATTTCCGCCAAAACACCGTAGACCAAAAACTCGACCGCCAGCTGCCGAACCGACAGGTCGCGGCCTTGGTTGGCTTTTTCCACCACTTTGTAGGCGGCGCCATCGAGGAAGTTTTCCATCACGGCCAGCAGATCCTCTTCCTTCATCTGATGTATGGCCGAAAGGCCTTTGGCAAGAATTTCGCCATGACTCCGATGTGAGCCGAAGATATAGTCGTCGGGCGTCAACAGATACGCCTGACCGACCGCGGCGGCCTCCTGTCCGAGGGAAAGATGAGCCGGGCCGGGATTGTTGTATTCCAACCCGTTGTACGTATTGGTTGTTTTGATTGAATAAAGCATGGTTTCAAACTCACGGATCAAACGCATATAGCGATAAATCCGAAGGAAATCTTCTTTGCTGTATCGGTCTTTTTCGTCCTCAACCGATTTTTGGTATTGATTGACCGGAATATCCTGAAATTTGATCCAGCCCGGCTGCCGGACATCCTCCGGACTGACAAGCAAGTGTTTGGTCATGGTTTTTATCCTCCTCAGACTTGAAAAACGGCTTCGCGGATGATTTCAGCGACGGTGGGATGAGGGAAAATCAATTCCTTGATGTCGGCGATCCGCATCTGCGTTTCGATCAGAATGCCGGCGGACATGATGATTTCGGAAGCATAGCTGCCAATGACATGACAGCCAAGCAGATATTCCCGATCGGAATCGATCAAAAGCTTGATCCGGCCCTGACCTCGATCGTTCTCGGCCAGATAACGGCCGCTGTAGTTCATGGGCAGCGTCACCTTCTTGTATTTGATGCCCTTGTCTTGGCAGGTCTGCTCGGTTTCGCCGACAAAAGCCATTTCCGGATTTGTATAAATAACAGACGGCATGGCTTGGTAGCGCATGAAATCTTTCTTGCCCAAAATAGTGTTAACCGCCACCTCGGCTTCGCGATATGCCGCATGGGCCAGCATCCAGACACCGTTGACATCGCCGACCGCAAACACTCCGGAAACATTGGTTCTGCCCTGAGCATCCGTGACAATTCGTCCGCCTTCAACCAGCACTCCGAGATTTTCCAACCCGAAACCACGGACTACCGGCCGACGGCCGACGCTAAGCAGGGTGTAATCGGCGTCCACGGATTTGGTTTCACCCGAATCGGTAAATTCAACCGAGCCGGGTTTGATATTGGTCACCTGACAATTCAAGTGAAACTCGATGCCTTTCCTCTCGTAGTCTTTTTGTAAAAGATCCGCCATTTCACGGTCGGCCGCACCGGCGATATGATCCAGCATCTCGACAACCGTGACTTGAGAGCCACAGGTCCGGAAATAGCCGGCCATTTCCAATCCGATGACGCCGCCGCCGATGACAACCAAATGTTCCGGAATAACTTGAAGATCCAAGATCTCTCGGTTGGTCAGCACGCTTTTGCTTTCCAAGCCTTCTTTCACACCGTCAATGGGAGGGATCACCGCTTCGGATCCGGTCGCGATAATCAGGTGCCGGCTTGTGAAAACCTCCTCGCCGCATTGCACTCGGATCTGGCGGTTTTCACGACCCAGAATGATACCGGTACCGTTCTTGACCGTGACCTTGCTGCTTTTCAACGTTTGACCGACACCGGCAACCAAGGTTCGGACCACTTTGTTTTTCCGGGCCACGACCGCAGCCTGATCCAGACGGGGATTTTCGGTAAATACGCCGAAAACCTCGCCTCGCGCGGCATGATCAAAAACCTTGGCGCTGTGCAGGAATGTCTTCGAGGGAATGCACCCTTCGTTCAGACAAACACCGCCCAGTTTGTTTTTTTCGATCAGCAGCACCGACAAGCCGGCGCTTCCTGCCCGGTCAGCGGCCAGATAACCTCCGGGTCCTCCGCCAAGTACAATCAGATCAAACATGGGTAAGCCCTCCCTGCATCAGTAAAACAGGAAAATTTTCCAGAGTACGAACCAGATCCTGCAACAAGCGTGAAGCCGGCGCGCCATCAATGGCCCGATGATCGTAGGTAAGCGAAAGGGTCATCGCCGGATAGCTCTGCAGCCGGCCATCCTTTTCCCGGACGCGGGTAGTGACGGTATTGACGCCGAGAATGCAGGTTTGAGGGGGATTAATAATCGGAGTGAACGATTCAATCCCAAAAGATCCCAGATTGCTAACCGTAAATGTACCGCCCTTGAGCTTGTCCGGATTGATGGTTCCGGTCCGGCATTCTTCGGCCAGCGCCTTGACCTGCGCGGAAAGCTGGCTTAAAGATAGCTGATCGGCATAGAACACCGTCGGCACCATCAGGCCCCGGGGCGTGTCCACGGCTACGCCGAGATGGACATGCCGGAAATAGGTCATCTTCTCATCATCATAATGGGCATTGCTGGCCGGATGACAGAGAAGCACCCGAGAAACGGCATAAAAGATAAGGTCCCCAATGGTCGGCACATTGTCCACCAGAGGATATCCCTGCCCGGTCAGTCCATCGGCGGCGGCGGCCTTGAGTTGGCGACGCAAATCCAAGATGGCCGTGGCGTCGAAACTCATATGGTTTGTCAGTTGCGCCATACTGGACAAAGAGTAATGCATCTGACGGGCAATGACCTTGCGGATGGTGCTGTGTTTTTCGGTCCAGGTTTCCGATTCATGCAGTTGGATCGCAACGGGACCCTCAACGCCGCCGACAATTGCCGCAGCCGCCCCCGCCGAAGCAACATCTTCAACACGGACGCGTCCGCCAAGGCCGGTTCCGGTCAAGCCCGACGGATAGGTTCCGACCGCACCGGTGGCCATCCTGCCCTGCTCCATCAACTGTCGTACATCCCGTTCGATGATTCGTCCTGCAGGACCGGTGCCGTCGGCCCGGCGTAAATCGACGTTGTGCTGCTCGGCCAAGTGACGGGCCCGGGGACTGATTCCTTGCTTGTCCGAATCCGTCGATTGAACCGGAATCGACACGGGGATCGTGGTTTTTTCCGGCAAAACCTGAGATTTTTCACTTTCCTGATCCTTGGAAGCAGAATCGGGATGATAGACCGAGACATCCTCTCCCGGCTGACCGATAACACAAACATTGGTCAGACAGGGCACATCATCGCCCTCTTCAAAAAAGACCGCCAGCAATATGCCTGCAACGGTGGCGGCCTCATCAAAAATTGCCTTATCGGTCTCGTAGGTAAAAAGCAGATCTCCGACCGCAACGGAGTCGCCTTGCTTCTTGTGCCACTTGCCAATGATACAGCTCTCAACAGATTGACCTTGGCGCGGCATGATGACAGGTGTTGCCATATTAATTCCTCCTGTTATATAACCATACTACTTTAGCATATTTTGGCCGCCGGTTACGGGTATGGCCTGGCCGGTTTCATATTGTTGTTCGACACAGTACAGGATCGCCCGGGTCACATCAACCGGAGAACAGCCGCGGCGCATAGGTACTTTGTCGACGTAAAAATCATAAACTTCCTGAATGCTTGTGGCGCCCGGCACCTTGCCGGTGTTGAGGTACTGAACGAAAAGTCCTTTCTCCGGGTCGCTCCAAAGCGGCCCTTCGTAATAATTCCCCGGACAGATCGCATTGACCTTGATTCGATGTTCGACCAGCTCTTTGGCAAAGCTTTGCACCAGACCGATGCCGCCAAATTTTCCTCCCGCGTAAGCGAAATTCCTGTTTGAGCCCTCCAGCCCGGACTTGGAATTGATCTGAACAATATCGCCGGTGTAGTTCGGGTCAAAACGAGCCTGGATCTTCATCGACCGGGAACCGTATTTGGCAACCAGGAAAAAAGCCGTATAGTTGATGCGGGTCACAAACTCAAAGGTCTCAAGGGTCATCTCTTCAAGGCCTCCCGCGCGCAAGACACCGGCGTTGCTGACCAAAAGATCAAGGCCGCCGAACATCCGGACGATCTGCTCAAACATGGAGCGCACCGATTCTTCATCGCCCACATCGACGCCGATCGCAACCGCTGTCCCTTGGCCATAATCCTTGTTCAAAAATCCGGCAACCTCTTGCGCCAAAGGAAAATTGAGATCGGCGATGACAATGGTTCCTCCGGCTGCGGCCAGCTCACGGGCGATTCCTTCGCCAAAGCCCTGCGCGCCGCCGGTAACCAGGCAAACCCTGCCTGCCAAGCGACCGCCCTTCTTTTTCACAGGATTTGACAGATAAAAATCTCCCAGGCCCTGTATGCGGATCGTGGCAATCGATTGACCGATCCTTCCGGCCGGTTGTTCCAGGCGATGGTAAACCTCCTCCAGGTCGGCACAGGATTTCGTATCCACGATCAGGTCGGCGGCCTTTTGGCTTTCGGGCTCATAGCGAACATGGCAGAATCGGCCACCCACTAAAAGACCACGTAAAGCCGGGGCGATGGCGGCGATCGCCGCCTTTTCCCCGCCTGACTTTTCAATCCAATTCGCCATATGCGTCATCCGTCCTCATATCGGTTTGGCATGGGCCAGCAAATAGTCTTCGGCGGCCTTGCACCAAAGTCCGTTATTGGCCTCGACCAGGTCCGCCAGCTTTCGGAAAATCTCATCGGTCTCGCCCAGAGTCCGGAAATCGTTGATGGCGGTCAGCGGCAGGCTGATTTGGGTGTAGACCAGCTTTTTGCCGCCGGGTATTTTCGGCAAATTCAGCGTGGTGTCGACGACGCTGTCCAGACCGCCGATATGGGTGACCATCGCCGAAGGATCCAGTTTGCCTCTTGCCATCAAGTCCAGGGACTCGATCAGATCACCGGTCGTGCCGCCACTGTTGCCGGCCAGGTGCGTCGCATTATAGTGAACATTGTAAAAATTAAACCGTGCGGTGAACGCCGGATCGGTGGGACCGGCGAAAAAGTTGAGACAGCCGTCGTAGCCCAGGATCCGGTCGGCCTGCTCAATAACCGCGGCAACCGGAGCATAGACAAAAACGTCATCGTATCCTTCGCCGCCGGCGATGGCCCGAAGATGCGCCGGGACATCTTTGATGTCGGCGGTATTGACGTAGACCAGCTTCACCCCGCAGCGTTCGGCCTCTTCCACGGTATAAATCGTTTCGGCCCGGGCTAGGCGAGAAGCATCGATGTCGGTGACCACCAACAGTCCCGGCTGGCGCGGGCCATGCAGGGCGTAGTCAATGGCGCCGAGACCCATGGGGCCGACTCCTGCCAGCAACGCCATTTTCCCACCTTCGACGATCCCCATCAGATGCTCATAGCTGCCCGGACGCGTGTGGTAATTGACGTTAAATCCGCCGACAATACAGGAGACCGGTTCGCCCAGTGAGCCAAAATAGTATGCATCCCCGTCGTAGGGCAGCAGGCAGCCGAGCTCCATCACAATGGACGGAATGACGATATGTGTCGCCGCTCCGCCGATATAAGGAAAAGAGTACCCCGGTGCGGCATAAACATTAGAAGGATCATTAAGGGCCGGTTGAATGACAAATCGATCGCCCGGCTTGAATTGATCCGCCCAGCGGCTGCCAACTTCAAGAATTTCTCCGCAGAACTCGTGGCCGATGATGACCGGATTGGTAGCGATATCTTCCGGAACCCGTTTGTGTTCATTCCCCTGAATTGCTGCTTTGTAACTGGACATACAAATACTGTCCGAAACGATTTTCGCTAGGATTTCATCCGAGCCGATCGCCGGCAGCTCGAAAGTATCAAGCCGTAAATCGCACTTGTCGTAGAGCCTGACCGCCTTGGTTTTCATCGTAGGGTTACCTCCTTATAAAAAACGTCTTAACATGAACTAAGCAAAGACAAAAAGTACTACGCCCTAAGTATAGCATAGTTTTTGTTATTTTTTAACACAAATTTGTTAATTATTTTCATTAAATATTCGCTAATTGTTAATAATTAACACAGACTTCTCAAGCCGACAAAACCCGTAAACACTTGATTTTACGCAGTTTCCTCTGTTTTTGCAAAAAATAAAGCGAATAAAGGTTGTTATTTAACATCAATTATGTTAAAATTTAATCCAGCAATTAACATGAAAAAATAAAATATCCGGAGGCCAATCATGCCCAGCCAACGTCGTGATGCCATCAACCAATATATTCAATCCAAAGGCGAAGTGCGTCTTGCCGAGCTTGAAGTGCAATATCCCTACGTCTCCAGTATGACCTTGCGTCGCGATCTCGAGCATCTGGAACGAATGGGCCGGATCATCCGCATTCGCGGCGGCGCAAAATCACTGGCTCACCTTTCCATGCTCAAAGAAGCCGCCTACACGCAACGGCAAGCCGAAAACACACAAGGCAAACTGGCCATCGCCGACAAAGCCGTTCAGCTGGTCGCCCCGGGCCGTTCCATCTACATTGATTCGGGAACCACCTGCATGTGCTTTGCGCAACGGTTGCAAGATCAAAATCTTTTTGTTCTGACGCCGGCGCCCAACATTGCGCTGGAATTGGTCAGAAATCCCGGCATCAGGATTAATCTGACGGGAGGCCAGCTTAATCGTGAAACCTTGACACTGTCCGGCTTTAACGCCGTTGACTATGTCAAATCCCTTAATATCGATCAAGCCTTCATGGCGGCCAGTGCTTTTTCTGCCGGTGGCGGCTTTTCCTGCGGTGATTACTACGAAGCCGAGCTCAAGCGCCTGATCATCCGCAAAGCGCAGCAGGTTTTTCTTCTGATGGATCACAGCAAGATTAATTTCAGCATGCCCTACACTTTTGCCCGACTGCAAAACATCCACACCTTGGTCGTCGACCGGCCGCTACCGGAAGATCTGCTCAAGGAAGCCCGGCGGGCCCGGGTACGCGTGGTGTGATGATGACGATTCCACAACCGGAACCGGACCATGATCTGCTTCTCGTGCGATCAAGGAGTTTTGATCCCTGGCACAACCTGGCTCTGGAGGATCTCCTGCTCGACCGAATGAACGAATCGGTCAAGGAAAACCGGCGACTTTCGGGGATTTTGTACCTGTGGCAAAACCAGGACACGGTGGTCATCGGACGCAATCAAAATGCCTGGGCCGAATGCAATACCGCATTGCTGGAAAGGGAAAACGGCCGGTTGGCCAGACGAACGACCGGCGGCGGCGCGGTCTTTCATGATCTTGGCAATCTGAATTTTTCCTTGATTTTTCCCCGTAAGAGGTTCAGTCTGACCGATAATTTTGATTTGATCGTCGATACCGTCGCCAGCCAGGGAATCGACGCCGATCGCTCCGGGCGAAATGACGTGCTGGCAAAGGGACGCAAGTTTTCGGGCAATGCTTTCACCCATCGAGGTCAAGCCGCCCTTCACCACGGAACATTGCTGATCCACTCTGACTACGGACGCGTGTCGCGCTACCTGACCGTAAACCCACAAAAACTCCAAGCCAAGGGCATTGCTTCGGTGCGTTCCAGAATCATTAATTTACAGGAACTGGCGCCCGGCGTCACGGTAGACAACCTGTCCGAAGCCATGGCCGAATTATTTTGCGAACGGTTCGGTGGCCATTTGCCCAAACCGGCCAAGATCGGACACTTGGATGTTCAGGCTTTCACGGAAACAGGGGAATTCGCCCGGCGTCGGGAGTTTTTTGCCTCCTGGGACTGGCGATACGGGCGGACTTTTCGTTTCGATGCCACCCTTGCCGGAAGACTGGATTGGGGACTGGTTGATATCGGCCTGACCGTCCAAGACGGAAAGGTCCGCAAGGCCGTCATCTATTCCGACGCGCTGGACGGTGATTTTATCAACCGGATGGAACATAACATCACGGGCTGTCGTTTTCTTTCTCAGGAACTGGCAACGGCTCTGCTTGACACGCCCGGCCAAAACCATGACTTTGGCCCTTCCCGCCGCCAAATGGCCCGTGACCTGGCTGATCTCTTTCTGGAACAGAATTGGTAG
>JAAYNF010000063.1 GCA_012520975.1 Clostridiaceae bacterium
CGAATGCAAGAATCAGTCCAAATAACCACACTCTTGATACGGGACACGTGCCGAAGAAAAAAGTTGTTTTGCGCATAGAAGACAACAAAGAAAAGTTAAAAGAGCGAATGTGTCTTTCTGAGCATCCATTCGGAACGGTAAAATGGTATAATGGCGCACATTATTTACTGTGTAAGGGCAAAGAAAAAGCCTCAGCAGAGCTGGGGCTGAGTTTTCTGGCCTACAACATAACAAGAGCAATCAACATGATAGGAACAAAGGCATTGATAGCGGCCATGTGATAAACGGCTGCTTCATATTTTTCAAAAAAAGTACAAAAAACAAAGAAAAATGTCCGAAAATCCAGCTTTATTCCGGGTTTTCGGACAAAATGTGGTGGAGGCGAGGGGGATCGAACCCCTGTCCGAAATCCTATCCTTCAGAGCATCTCCGGGTGCAGTCCGTATTTAGAGTATTCCCCTTGCGTCGCGCCTACGGACAGGCGTTGACGATCCGGTAGCCTGTTGTTCAGAGCGAGGGCCAGGCAAGCCTCGCTCTGTTTACCCGTTTAACCTGCCGCCGGGTAAGGTCTGCTATCTGACGTCAGAACCCCATCCAGCAGATCGGATGGACTGACGGCAGCTGAATTACGCAGCTACGAGTGCCGGTTTATTGGCAATTAATTGTTTCCCCGTTTTTTTAAGAGGCCAACGAGGATCCTCTACCCGCTTCTCTGATCTCAACGACCCCGTCGAAACCAGTACGCCCCCATTTGGAAAAGCCGGTCGATCCGACCGGAAGTTCTGATGCCGCTAAATTATACCGTATTTTGTCCAACTATTCAATCTGATCCATCGGTTGCTCGGTGGCCTTTCTGATCCATCGGTTGCCCGACGGCCTTCTCTTGCCTTCAGATCTCGCTGCGCCGGTATTCAATCACCCGGCCAAAAACCTTGACATTATCCGGAATTCTTGTGCCTTCCGGCAACGCCACTTCAGTGGAGTCAAAAACCCGGTTTTCGGTTTGGAGAATCCAGCGGCCGGGTTCCTGCACGATCCGGCGTACCATGGGCTGGTTGTTTTTATATTGAACCAGATAAGCACCGTCTTCGACAATGGGCATGTCGGTTCGGACAATCAGGACATCACCAATGCGATAACGAGGCGACATGCTGTTGTCAATGACATCGTAACTGTAATTGGCCGAACTTTCCGAATCTTTTTGCTCTTCGGCCACCTCCTCGTCAGCATCCAGATCAGTCTGTTTCCGGGCCGCTTTCCTTTCCTCGATCATTTCCAAAACCGAAGAATAATCCAGATCGGTCTTGCCCATCAAATAATCAACACTGACCCCAATAATCTGCGCAATGCAGAATATCGTACTGGCATTGGGTTCGTGAATCCCGTTTTCATACTTTGAAATGGTTCCCTTGTTTGCATGGGTACCGTATGCTTTGTTCAGGGCATCCGATAATTGTTGCAAAGTCATGCCAGCAGCTTTTCTGACCCGGCGCAGGCGCTTACCAAGCTCATTGCTTTCCGTGTAATTGTACCGGAGCATCTGCTCACCTCCCGAGGCTATTAAGATGAAATAAAACTTAGATAACCCATACTGACAAAATCGATCTGAAATTCGGATACCAGCAGACGGCACGGTCAGACTATTTCACCATGTCAATATTTTATCATGTTTATCCCCGGTCGCATAGTCGATTTTCATGTTTTCTGTAATTTCTTTCCGGTTTTCATGTTTTTTCATCTTGCTGTTTTTTTTAAACAGTTTTTTAAAAATATTGCCGATCAAGCCGATCCAAACATCTAATTATCGGAGTAGCGTTTTGAGCCAAACCGGCCAATCCGGCAAGGAAAAAAGAATTTTACCCAGCAAAATTCCCAAAAAAACTAAGAGTAAAAAGAATAAAAGCGGCTTAAGGAAACGGCGAAAGGGGTTGTTGGAATCCACGGTTCCCCCGTCGACATTGCGGTGGCGCCTTTTTTCGTCGGCCGGAGGGTTATCACGCGATCTTATCAGCGGCCGGAGAATTCCGTCACGAAACAAACAAAGCAAAAGAAAACAAGAGCCTACATCACCGGTGGCGGCAGGCTCTTGTCCGTCATGCTTGCCCGACAAGAGTCAAGCGAAGATCAGCGGCGGGTCAGTCGTTGCGCGTGCCGCACTGGCCGCAGAATTTCATGCCTTCTTCCAGCAATGCCCCGCAATTGGTACAGGCACGGCCACCGGCGGCTTGGGCAGCAGCCTCCTGTTCGGCTCTCAGCTTTTCGGCCTTGGCACGTTCGGCTTCGGCTTCGGCCCTGGCCCGCTCGGCTTCGGCTTCGGCCTTGTAGCGTTCAGCCTCGGCTTTGATCTCGGCTATTTTGTTCTCCAAATTGAGAATGGTCTGGTTGCGATCGGCGATCGACGCCAGATCCTCATTCAGAATCTCCGGCAATTGTTCGCCGGCGGCATACAGCTCGTAGATCTTGGCACCGATGACCTTTTGGGTTTCAATGATGGCCGCCTTCTCCGTATTGATTGAGGAATTAATCTTGGAAATCTCAATCAATTCCGCGGTTTTTTTCGATGCATCTTGGGCCGCATTGGTTATTTTGTTTCCTAAATCCTTAAAAAATGACATGCTATCAACCTCCATATCGTGATTGGAAAATACGCTTTCATATATATATCATAGCAGAAATCAAAGAAAATAGACAGACAACTGACAGAGCTTGGCCGGACTGGTAAAATAGTTTCAGAATATCGCATGAATCGGGAGGGCAAAATATGACAAGCAAACCCATTCGTCATCGGTTGACGCTACTGCTCATCGCGCTGTTGTTGCTGATCAACCTCATCCCGTTATCCGGTTGCCGAAGTCCGTCGGAAACAACCGGCACCGGCACAACAAGCCATCCGACCACAACCGCCGGGACAACCACAACCACCGCGACGCCGGAATCTACGGAACCCACGGAACCGACCCCTGTTCCGTCCACAACCCAACCCGATCCGGTTTGGATCAATCCTCTGACCGGACTTGCCCTCGCCCGTCAAGAGGCCGTCGATCAGCGTCCCATCGCGCTCATGATCAATAATCACCGGAAGGCCGTGCCGCAAATCGGCATCGGCCGGGCCGATCTGCTCTTCGAAATGTTGGTCGAAGGCGGCATCACCCGTCAAATGGCGGTTTTTGCCGATGTCATGGCCATACCGGAAATCGGTTCGATCCGCAGCGCCCGCCATGATTATATCGAACTGGCCGCCGGCCTTGACGCCATCCTGGTCCATGTCGGGGGTTCCAAGTTGGCCTCTGAGCAATTCAGGAAACAAAAAATCGAACACATCGATCTGCATGTCTTCGAGAAAGCTTATTGGCGCGACCCGGACTGGAAAAGCAATCGCGGCTACGAACACAGCGTCAAGACAACCGGCGAACGACTGGCAGATGCCTTGACCCCGGGCCGATTCCGAACCGAACTTCGTGATGATCAGGGAACGGCCTTCCAATTCCGGCCGACCGACGCGTTTCAACCGGCCGGCACAACTCCTGCCACCGCTGTTCGCGTCCCTTACTCCGACCATACCGTTGCCACCTTCACCTACGACCCGGTCGACCAAGTTTACAGCAAAGGACAATTCGGCCGCGACCAAATCGACTTGGCCAGTGACCGGCCGCTCCGGTTCACCAACATTTTTCTGGTTGTGACCCGAGTGGTTGTGCTCCCCGGCAGTGTGCTCAAAGATGCCGCCTTGGAATCCGGAAAAGGTTACTACATCAGTGGCGGCGGTTGCCAAGCCATCAGCTGGCGCAAGGGGCAAACCCGTGACAAACTCATTTTTTATGATGAGCACGGCGACGAACTTATGGTCAATGCCGGCAAAAGCTATATCGGCATCGTACCAACCTACGCAAAAATAACCTTTGAGGATTAAAACTTGGATCCTGTACAGGTGCGGAGCAAAACTAATCCGGCCGGCGACTTTGCTCTTTCAGCCGTCTTTCGATTTCTCGGTTGGCCTGCTTTTTGGCCAGGCTTTCCCGTTTGTCATAGTTTTTCTTGCCTCGGGCCAGGCCGACCTCAACCTTGACCCGTCCACGCTTAAAATATAATTTGGTCGGGACCAAGGTCAGCCCTTTTTCACGAACGACACTGAACAAGCGTAAAATCTCGTGTTTGTGCATCAGCAGGCGGCGCTGTCGCATCGGATCATGGTTGTAACGGTTGCCCTGCTCGTATGGACTGATATGCATATTGTGCAACCAGAGTTCTCCCCCGCTGATCGCGGCATAGCTGTCGCTCAGGTTGACTTTGCCCTGACGAATCGACTTGACCTCGGTTCCGAAAAGCTCAATTCCGGCTTCCATCCGTTCTTCAATATGATAATCGTGATAGGCTTTGCGATTTTCGGCTATGAGCTTATTGCCTTTCTCCGTCGCCATCAAAAACCTCCGCTAAATTTTGTTTATACATTACTTATACACACTTTCCACAAGGTTATCCACAATATTATGCGCCGTTAATCGGAAATTTTCCTTGATTTGACGGGATTGAACTTGTTTTCTATCTTGTTTTCCACATTTTGCACATATTGCATATTTTCATCGATCGGTGAATAGACCTCTTCAACAACAGCGATTTGTGGTCATTAAATTGACAAATCACGGGCGTCCGAGTCCGCATACCGGTCATCTGTTAATTCCAAAGATGCTGTGGCATTGAGGGACAATTCGTCACGACGCCCGGCCTTGTAGGCATAATATCCCGCCGAGGCAATCATCGCGGCGTTGTCGGTGCAAAGCCAAAGCGGTGGATAGCTCAACAGGACCCCGGCATCAGCCGCCCTGTCTGTCATGCAACGGCGCAGACAGCTGTTTGCCGCCACGCCGCCGGCCAAGGTCAAGCGTTTGAGCCTGGTCTGATCCAATGCCTGAAATGTGTGGTCGACCAAAACATCGACAATGGCCTGCTGATAAGTCGCGGCAAAATCCTGCAAACTGATCACATCCCATACTTCGCTGCCGGCCTTTTCCGCCTGCTGGTGAAAACGGTTAAACTGGTTGAGCGCGGCTGTTTTAAGTCCGCTGAAGGAAAAATCCAGACTGTCGGCAAAACGGCTGCGGGGCAAAGCAAAGGCATCGGTCCGGCCGCCTTCGGCCGTCCGGTCGATCAGCGGTCCTCCCGGATAGCCCAGACCGATGGCCCGCGCGATTTTGTCAAAGGCTTCGCCGGCGGCATCATCCCGGGTGCGAGCAAGAACGGTGTTGCGCCCGTAATCCTCCACCAGCACCAAGTGGCTGTGGGCGCCGGAAACAACCAGACAGAGAAAAGGAGGCTGCAGGTCGGGATCGGCCAGGTAGTTTGCCGCTATATGTCCTTCAATATGGTGAACACCGATCAAAGGTTTGCCGGTGGCCCACGCCAAGCCCTTGGCCACCGAAAGGCCGACCAGCAAGGCCCCCACCAGACCGGGACCGTAAGTGACAGCGATCGCCGAAAGATCGGTCAGGGTTTTGCCGGCTTCCTCCAGCGCTTGGTCAATAACCGGTAAAATGGCCTCGACAT
The DNA here is from genome assembly GCA_012520975.1 of Clostridiaceae bacterium. Lineage (GTDB taxonomy): Bacteria > Bacillota > Clostridia > Saccharofermentanales > UBA5734 > UBA8949. The sequence goes on from JAAYNF010000063.1 coordinate 5,542, forward strand.
GCATGCGCGAGGCAATTTCCGGCACAACTCCGCCATAGGCGCTGTGCAGATCGGCTTGACTGGCGATCACCGAAGACAGAATGACCCGTCCGTCGGCCACAACGGCGGCGGCGGTTTCATCACAGGAAGATTCGATGCCCAGAATCAGATCAGACGTCATAACAGTTGCTTCCTCTCCAAGGTCATGCAAAAACAAAATGTGTCAGGTTCTGGTCGATCAGCACCAGAGCACCGAGGATCGCCACATAAATCGCACAGTAGAGAAATCCGCGCCGATTGAGCTTGCGCAGCATGAATTCCATCACCAGATAACCCGATATGGCCGCCGCCAGCACACCGACAACAACATTCCCGATACCCAGATCCAGCAGCGCCGCACCGCCGCCCTTGATCAGCTTGAACAGATCCAGCAAAAATCCCCCCAGAATAACCGGAATGGCCATCAGGAAAGAAAAACGGATGGCTTTTTCCCGCTGAATGCCGCTGAGCAGCAGCGCGGTAATGGTCGTACCGGATCGCGAAACGCCCGGTATAATAGCCACCGCTTGGCCGATGCCGCCGATCAGCGCCTCGGGGTAGCCGATCTCGCTATCCGGATCGCTTTTACGGCGCCAAAGCAAGGAAATACAAAGAATAACCGCCGTGGCCAGAAAGGAATATCCCAACATACCGCCGCCGAACAGCCGATCGATCCAATCGCCCAGCAAGAGAGCCGCCAAAACCGCCGGAACCGTGGCCACAAGCAACAACCATGTCTTTTTGGCAAAAATATCCCGTAAAATGGCACCGATTTCCCGTCGCATGACCACAAAAACCGAAATCAGGGTACCGACGTGCAGCAAGGTAGCCAGTGAAAGCATTGCCGCCTCGTCAATCGCAAAAACCCGTCCCAAAAGGGTCAGGTGTCCCGAACTGCTGACCGGCAGAAACTCGGTGACACCTTGGATTAAACCCAAAAGAAGTGCTTCGATGAAATTCATATTGGTTATCCTCCGACTATTGTTCTCAATTCTACCACAACACGCCCCCTTGCGTGCTATAATTTAAGATTGATGAAACAATCAAGAGGAGCACAGCATGCCCATTAAATCCAGTATCAGCCATGTGGGCACCAAACGACGATTGCCGGAGCGCATCCGCCTGATTGCCGCCCTTCTCTCGGTCATTGCCTTGATCATGATTCTGGTTGCGGTTCTTGCCTTTACCCGGGCCAACCGACTGATGCGTCGTCCGGCCGCACCGCTGGAGACCTTCAGCAGCAATATCCTGCCCTCCTTTACGCCGGTCTGCTTTTTGTCCCTCGATAATCAAACCCGGCTTTACGGCTGGTTTTTCGCGCCGAAAGATCCACCGGTCAGCACCATCATTCTGGTTCATGACCAAGGGCGCAATCGCCTGCAATTCGGTCTGGACAGCGCCGATCTTTATCGTTTCCTGCTGGACCGCGGTTTTTGTGTACTGGCCTTTGACCTGCGGCGCAGCGGGGAATCCGACGGGGAACTGGCCGGCTTCGGCTATGCCGAATGGGCCGATGTGCTGGCAGCCATCCGCTATGTGCGACAAAACGCGTCAACGCGGGACGTACTGCTCTTTGGCTTTGGTACCGGTACGGCGGCATCCCTTTTGGCTCTGGAGCAGCTTCCGCCGCCGGGCACCCTACGCGCGGCGGCAGACGGACAACCGGAAGCCGAGAAAAAGCTGGCGGCTTATCCGGAGGACATCCGCAATTTGGATTTTGATCAAGGCTACATCCGCGGCCTCTTGTTGGATACGCCTTGCAGTTCCGCGGATGAATACATCCGGGCCCATGTTCGCGAAAACCGCCAATGGGACGGTCAATTGCTGCAGCATATCATTCCCCTTGCGGTTCGCATTGCTTCGGGTCATGTGGGCAACGGAAGCACCGGGTTGGTCACCCCGTTAACCCGAAGCCAGATTCCGGTTTTCCTGGCTTATAGCCAGGAAGCCACCCGTGTCAGTCCTGAGTCGATCGCCCGGATCGTGGATGAGCGCCTTCGCCTGCAGGCCGACACCACCACGATCTTTGCCACAGCCGAGCCGGGCTACATCAACGGCTTTTCCGCCGATCGAGAAAACTACCTGAAGGCGCTGGAAGAATATTTGGAGCCGATCGCAAGCGCCCGATAGGCTCACCTTTCAATTCATTCAGAATTTTTTGGTCCGGAAGATTGAAATGATCAGCGCGACAATGATCGCAGCCGCAACAACGAGGGACGCCCGAAGGACGATCGTGTTGAGGCGCAGCAACGACGGTTCATTGCCGGCCGCCAAGCTGGAGCCCACAATAATGCCGGCGACGATCAGACTGACCGCCAGAAGGACGATGCTGAAAGACAAACGGTTGGATATGCGGTCAAAGTGCTTTTGCACCTTGTCAATATCTTTGAGATCAAATTGGATACTGTAATCGTCTTCCTCCAGTTTGTGGAGAAAACCCAGCAGAACGGGAGGCGCTTGCTGCAACAGAGCTTTCAGGTCACCGATGCCGCGTTGCAGGTCATAGCCCAGTTCCTCCAGTGAGAAACCGCGACGAACCAAACGGGTGGCCAACGGCCGCATTATAACCAAAAGATTGACCTCCGGGTCCAGTTTTTCCGTGATGCCCTGCAACGTGATCAAAACCTTGGCAATCAGGGTCATTTCTCCCGGGATTTGGATTTTGTGACGATAGGCCAGCTGAAAAATTTCGGCGATCAGCGGTCCGAGCTGAATTTCGGAAATCGGGATGGACAAATACGTGTCGAGCAGGTGGTCGATTTCTCTTTCAAATTTTCGCAAACCGACCCGCCTCTTCAAAGTATCCAGATCAACGATGGCCTCGGTCACCCGGCGGCTGTTTTTATTGGCGATGCCGATAAAGAGGTTGGACAACACCCGTTTCTTTTTTTCGCTGAGTTCGCCCACCATGCCCAAATCCAAAAAGAAAAGCCGACCGTCTTTTCCCACCAGCAGGTTGCCCGGATGAGGATCGGCGTGAAAGAATCCATCCTCAAGCACTTGAAAAACAATATCCTGGCATAAACGGATCGCCAATTCGGACCGGTCGATGCCGGCCTCTTCCAGTTCATCAATCCGATTGATGCGGATGCCATCGACACAGTCCATGGTTAAAACCCGGTCGGTGGTATAGATCCATCGAATGACCGGCACAGCAACCCCTTGCGCTTGGTTCTTTGACGGGCGCGCGCTGAAATTACGCCGGAAACGATCGGCGTTGGCACCCTCCTTGCGAAAGTCCAGCTCATTCATCAATGTCCGCTCAAGCTGGGCCATCATGCCGGCAAAATCGTAAAGGTCGCCATAGGAAGTGCGGTTGACCACAAATCCGACCAGATCCTTGAGGATGCTCAGATCGGTTTCAATGCCGGCTTTGATGCCCGGGCGCTGAACCTTGACCACAACGGTCTGGCCGGTCGGCAGACCGGCGCGATGGACCTGGGATAAAGAGGCGGCGGCGATCGGCTCCGGGTCGATCCAGGCGAAAACTTCTTCCATCGGCTGACCGAACTCGCTTTCAATGACCTGACGCACATCGGCAAATGGAAAAGGATTGGCGGAGTCCTGCAATTTTTCCAGTTCCCCGGCTATTTCCGGCGAAAAAATATCGGGACGGGTGCTCAAAATCTGGCCGATCTTGACAAAGGTCGGTCCCAATTGCTCACAGGACAAACGCAACCGCTCCCCCACCGACAGCCGGGCGTTGGCGGCGGCTTCGATGCTGCCCGAGTCCAGCTTGCGGTGCCGCAGGCGTAAATAGCCAAAAATACCCAGTTGCTCCAAAAGCAGCCCAAAGCCGTTGCTAACCAGAACACCGATGATCTGTCGATAGCGCCGCCAATGAAGACGCCGATTACCTCTCATGGTGTCTTCACCCCTTCATCGCCGATCGAAACCGGCGCGAAACGCAGTTTTCAGCCGGCATCTTAGGGGCTGTCCGTGTCGGCGGATTCCGAAACCAAACCGGCATCGCGCAGGGCGGCGGCGATCTGTTCGCGGACATCCTGCTTTCGAACCAGATCCATCTTGTCCAAAACCGCGGTGATCTCATCTTGGACCAGTTTTCTCAATTCAATCCGTTGATCTTCGCCCTTCTTGATCAGGTCGGCGGCGAATTTCCGGGCATCCTTTCCGGCGATCTCGCCTTTTTGGACCATTTCCTCCACCAAGGCCTCGATTTTTTCTCGGGACCAAGCGGCGATGCCCAATCCAAAATTCATGGTTTTTTCAATAAAATCTTTAATTTCACTCATGATTAATCCCTCCCGATTTACTTTGAATCAACAAAAAGCCACCGGCAGGTCCGGCCAGTTTGATTATAGCACAGCGGCGCTCGGCGCTACATCCCGTTGCGGGTGGTTTTTAATTGTTCGGCGATAAAATCCCGGGAATAAAGCAAATTGACCGCCTCCAGCGAAAGGCTGACCACATTGTGTTGTTCACCCGTCAGCATCACATCACGTGCTGTCCTCACGGACATCGGAGGGTTGCTCAGCGACATACCCGGCGATTTGTTGTCCCGGAGAAGTCGGAAAGTGGGCAGATCATAATAGTACAGCTGGGCTTCGTCCTCCAAATCGTCGGCCAGCACGAAGTGGTCAAAGACCAGAATCAGCGTTTTATCGTCCCAACGTAAAATTTCTCGGATCTTGTGATGATCGCATTGGCCATAAAAGAAAACCTTGCGCGGTTGGTCGGCGACATGGCGCCGGAGCTTGTCGATCATAACCCAATGGCGAAAGTGTGCCTCGGCATCTTGATCTAAACGGTCCCAGAATCGAAGGTCGGTTTCGAGGTCCGGTGAAGAGCCGGACTGCAGCCGATGTGGTCGCGGCGGTCCAAACAGTTCCAGCAATGCCTGATTCACAGACCGCCAAACCTTCTCCAGCCGATCTTGCGCAAAATAGCCGCCTACCAGCTCAATCTGAATGGCCGGTTGGTTGATGCGTACAGCGTGGACAAAACTCCTGCCGTTTTGAGCCAAGGCTTGTTGCGAACAATGCCTGAAATAATGCGCCAACAAGGCCGCGGCAAAGGGGCTTTCCGGCAGGATGGCGGTTTCGATCAGATAGGCGGACAGCAACGTATCTTGGGTTTTCGCAAGGCTGACGCCCAATCGTTCCGGCAGAGTATCGTCAATGGTCGGCAGGTCAGCAACCCGGGCAATCCCGCGCAGATAAGGGGGATCGCCTGTTTTCTCCGTCGGGGCGCCGATCATCGTTTCCAGCATCCGGTTCATCCGATCATCAGGAAAATGGTTTTGAAAGAAAGCCCAGCCGATTTCGGTAAGAGAGGGCGTCAGGCGGTGGCGCAGGATGTGCAGAAGCCGTGGCAGCAGATCCCGACTTTTTTCTTCGGGAACCATCAGCAGAGCGCCAAACAGATCATTGAGGCGGCTTCGCGGCAACAACGCCGTGAAGGATTCCAGCTCGTCGCGGTCATCGCAGGCAGCCACGTCGCTCAGAAAATCCAAAGCAGCCTGCTCATCAAAGCTGATGGACAACTCCTCTGGGAAGGCCACCTGACGGCTGATCTGCCGACGGATATGATGGAGCCGGGTGTCCGGCACTTGCAGCATGGCTGTTTTCACCTCAAACAAATTGCGTCTTATTCAAACAAATTTTAAGGGGCGTCCTCCCTGCTAACCTGGCGAATGGCGTCGGGCAGGGCCTCGACGGCATCTCCCAACTCCGCCGAAGAACGGGCAAGACGTTTGACCACATCGGAGATTTCATGATCAAATTGGCCAAGAACCTCCGACAGCTGCCGGCGAATGCCGCTGTCAAATTCCTCGATCGCTGACCGCAGAACACTGTTCAAGGATTCGATATCCATATTGATCTGCTGCGCAAACAGACTCATGCTTCTCGCCTCTTCGCTCATGACCTCGGTGAGGTTTCTGAGGCTTCCGCCCAGCGTGTCGTTTTGTTTGTCGATTGATTCGTGGACATTGCCGACCAAATCCTCGGTCAAATTGGTGAAGCCCAGCATCAACTGGTCGATGCGGGTGGAAAGCTCGTCGGACAGCAAGGTGATCTGATCGCGAACCGCCTCAAGATGCTTTTGGTTGGCCTCATAGATCTCCAACGACTGGGTCTGCATCTGGCGGGTCTGCTCGGCCGATCCGCTCATGACCGCCGAAAGGACATCGGACAGACGCATGAGATCGTCGGACATCCGGCTGATCGCCTCGCTCAGGCCGGCCTGGCTGCCCTCGTAAACACTGCCCATGGTCTCGGCGGCCCGGCTCATGACACCGGATGAGGTCTTCAGTGAATCCAGATCCTCGGACATGGTCTTGCGGGTCTCCATCAGCTGCTTAAACAGATCGCCGATGCTTTCTTGCAGTGCCATCGCTGCTTCATTCTGTACCTTCAGAACCTCCTGCACATTGGCTACATAATCCTGAGCCTTGGTCAGTGTCTCCGTAGCATCCTGCAGCCGGGAACTGATGGGATCAAGATACGCGGCAAGCTTGGCCGAGACCTCGCTGCCGAAATCCTCGGTCACTTGCTCCAGGGCTTCCTGTTGACGGCGTGCCGATTCCGTCAGAGCGTCAAGCTGGGCCTTGCGAAGATCAGCGATGGCGGTCGACTGGGTCTCGATCATCCGATCCAAGGCGGCAGCCTGCCGGTTCTCGGCCTGACTGAAACCGGCTTCTTGACGCCGGTCGATTTCTTCGAGAACAACAGCTTGACTGTCGGCAAGCCGGCGAATGGCCTCAAGCTGCTGTTCCTGCATGACCTGCAGACCCTCTTGCTGCGCATGGGCCACCTGTTCGTAAGATTCGCGCTGTTGGGCGGAAAGAGCGCTGAAAGCAGCATCCTGGCCGGTCTGCAGTTTTTCGTAGAGCGCCTTTTGAACGGTTGTTGACTGCTCCCACAGTTCGGTCTGAGTCCGGCGCAACTCATCGATCAACGACGTATATTGGCTGCGCAGTTCGGTCGTATTTTCATGGTTGCTGTCGGCAATGACCTTCAATGTCTGTTGCTGCTGGTCCGTCAAGTCCCCAATCAGCTTTTGCTGACTTTCCTGCAGCTGACCGATGACGGCGGTCAGTTTCTCCCGGAGCAATTGCCAGGACTGCCGACCGACTTCATTGGCCTCGCTCAGCGTCCGGGTCTGCTCTTCGACAATTTTCTCCAGAGCAAATTTTTGCGCCTGCTCCAGCTCGGTCAGCATTTTCTGTTGATTGGCGGATAAGTCCTGGGTCAGCCTTTCCTGCTGATAGGCCAGAACATTGGAGATTTCCTGGTATCGATTGATCCATAATTCGCCCTGATTGGCCTGACGAAGCTCAAGCTCACTATAAAGCCGGGCGATCCTGCCATCGGTCTGCTGCATCTGCTTGGCCAGCTCATCGACCAGAATGCCCAAGGCTTCGGTACTCTTCACGATCGCCGGACTCACCGTGGCGGCCATGACGTATTTGACCGCGCCCGACACGGCGTTGGTTAATTGCCCGGAGGACAAACCCTCCACATATTCGGCCACCGCGGCAACCGACTTGGCCATATGCGCATCATAGGAACGCATTTCAAAAATCAGGCGGGCGGTCTCTGCCGAATGGCTGTAAACAGGCAGTTTGCGCCCGATAGTGATCATCAGCAGCTCCCAGGCGTGGCGGATGCGGCGATTAAAACTTTTCCCGGCCCGGTGAAGCAGCAAAAGCCCGAGGGCACCGACCACCAAGGGTAACAGCGCGATAAAGCGCAGCAGAGTCCCCTCGGCCTGCATGCCTGCTGTGCCCAATCGGATGAAAGCCGTTGCCAAGGCCACGGTGGTGGCTGCAAGGCCGCCCAGCAGCAAACCCAATCCCGATGAACGGTCCATGGCCAGACGGGTCGCCGCCGGCAGGATCTCGGGCAGGGTCAGATGATCCCTGGGCGATGGTACCCACAAGGATTCAAACATGGCACGGCTGTCCTCGGCCAGTCGCTGGTAACGCAGGGCAAATTCCGGATTCATGGTCTCTTGGACGATGCTCAGAGACGGTTCCAGATTTTCCATCCGGCAACACACCATTTCCAAGAACAAGGTATTGAGGCCGCTCAATCGGCGAAGTGCCCGGCGAATGGCAACTCCCGTATTACCGAGAAAAAAGACCAACAGCAAAAGCAAGACACCGGCGGCCAGCAGAACCAGGATTATCCAAAGCAAACCAACCTGCTCAACCAGCTTGTCCCAACTCATTTTCAACGGCCTCCCAATCACAATCCTTCAATCGTCAGCAAAAGAGGTTTTTCAACCGGCAAACATAAAATTAATCATAAAAATCACGCAATCGGATCGAAAATACCGTGCCCATTATACAACAAGATAACCCGAACAAACAACGCCATTCACGCAAATACAGACCACTACATCAATCGGTAGCCAAAATGTAGTCCGAATGTCACAACCTCTTGAATTTGTAACCAATTTGTCTTGCCAATCTTGCCATGCGCCCCTTGAAATATCAATCGAACATGTTATAATTGTCCGTGAATTGGCCGCTGTTGACCATTCCGTTGCGAAAAAAGCAAAGAAAATTTGCCCCATATCGTAGCCAATACCAACGGAGGCCTGGTTCAAAATACACCAATAATGGAATAAGCAATCAAAATGGAGGTATGAAAAACATGAAGAAAAAGAGCAAAAAGGGCTTTACCCTGATCGAGCTGATTGTTGTCATTGCCATCATGGGCATTCTGGCGGCGATACTGGTGCCAGTGATTTCAGGCTTTATTAACGCCGCAAACGAAGCAGCCGACAACGCCAATGGCCGTTTGGTCTATCAAGCCGCAGCTATGTATTATGCAACCCATAACGATGCAACTGGATCGGTGGATCCTGGTCTCCTTCAGCCTTTTACAGGGCTAAGCGTGCTCCCACCGTTAAAAACGATCCCCGCTGGTGATTGGACTATTACAATAAACAATGACAGTTCAATTACGGTTTCTTACGGCACTAAAACCTTTAATCCAGTAACCGCAAAATTTGAGCAACCTGCACCCTCCCCCACCCCCACCCCTGGTGGCTAGCATACAATCAGAACAAGGTAAACGTTTTTCTAATACCTGATTGGAGACGCTGAATATAAAAACTGCGAAACCTGTTATTTGACAGGTTTCGCAATTTTTATGATCTGCCATAAACCAAAGTCCTTATTTGTTCAAGAACAATTCTTCATCGTTCAGATCAAAATCGGCCCTTCGTGTTGCATAACGCGCAATAGAGCGTATATCTCGTCATTTCTAATCTGTCAATTACTTGTGCTTTATGATATAATTCCATCAATAATGAATCCGCTACCCAATTTACTTTTGCCAGAATTGGAGATGATCGTCTTGACCATAAAAATGATAAAA
>JAAYNF010000064.1 GCA_012520975.1 Clostridiaceae bacterium
CACCTTCGGCGGCCTGCAGCAAATTGGCAGGAGTCTCTCCCAGTTCTCCCAATGCTTTGAACCAAAGCTTGGCATGTTCCTTTTCGTTGTTGGCGGTTTCCTCAAAGATGGCGGCAATCTGCTCATAGCCCTCTTTTTTGGCAACCGAGGCAAAATAGGTGTACTTGTTTCTGGCCTGAGACTCGCCTGCAAACGCTTCTCTCAGATTCTTTTCGGTTTTGGTTCCTTTAATGTTCATCGTATTTCTTCCTTTCTTGCTTTCTTCTATTTTGAGCTTCTTGAGAAGCAACTCAACGGTGGAGGTCGGAAACCGGCTGTCCGGATATTGCAGCAAAGATTCAAGCAACATCCGGGTATTATCACTTTGCGGCAACATAAAGCCGGATTCCCGCAACAGATCCTCGGCCATCAAACGGTTGGACCGGGCGATGGCCTTGGCGAAACGGGCCAGGTTCGGATCGGAACTGCTTTGGGCCAAAGCCGTGGCTTGATTTTCCTGATCAACTTTGGACAGAGCCAGCCGGCCGAGCGCAGCCACAACGGATTCGGTTTTGGGCTGTTGGGGAGGGTAAGCAGGAGGGAGCAGATAAATGGCTCCGGAGGGGCATACATCCACACATAGGCGGCAACCCTCAATACATTTGCTGACATCGATAATACTGTCTTCGGTGTTGGTGGCACCTGTCGGACAGACATACAGACACAAGCAATCTTTTGTGCATAAACGGATATTTCTGACAGCTGGCATCCTCATTCACCTCGCAATGGCTGTGAGCTTAAAATTGGGAACCTTGCAGATCGGACAGACTTCCGGCAGCTTGTCACCCAAATAGATGAATCCACATATATCACAAACATAAAGGCCGGTATTTTCCACAAGGGATGGACCTTGTTTTTGATAACGGTCCAAAAGATTCGCACTGATTTTGCTGACCTTCTCGCTCCAGGTCAGAGCCCGGAGAGCGCCACGATCCGATTCCTGTTCGGCGGCGGCAAATGCTCGGGGGTACAGCGACTCAAGATCGCCCTTAAGAGACTCCGAAAGCTCATGCGGTTCAATGTTTGCGGAGACCGCGGACCTTTCGGAAAAATACAAGCTCAGCTCCTCGAACAGGGCTTTTTCCTCCATCAGCCACTGTTTTTCGCAGGCCTTGGCCAGATTGGCGCAAATCGCAGCCAATTGCCCGGTCGACCAGTGCTGATTTGCCACCTCTTGCGGTTCTGTCGCCAGCTTTGAAACGGGCAAAGATCCGGTTTCCTCCACGACGGCTTCAAATAACGATTTTGCAGCGCCGCACAAGGGACAGGCAAAGATTTCAGGAACATCCTCCCATTTTGTGTTGGGCTTGACCCCCTGATCGGCTAGGCCTTTTTCCTCATTAAAAATGAAGCCACAGACCGAGCACTTGACAAGGCTCATTTCACTTCCTCCTTTTTTGCCGGCATTGCTGGCAGATATATCGCATATTGATCTCATAATCAAGAATCGTAACACCCGCCTTTGCACTCAGAAATTCCTGCAGATCGCCCAGATAAGCATCCGAAAGAGCGCCACACTCCGTACAAATCAAATGTTCATGCCGGGCCAGCGTTTTGTCAAAACGATCGGGTCCGCGCTGCATGGTGATTCGCCGGATCCGACCGGCTTTTGTTAGTTGAGAAAGATTTCGGTAAATGGTTGCCAGAGCAATCGAAGGCAAGACCGCTCGGGCTTTGGTAAATATCTCATCCGCCGTCAGATGGTCTTCTGACGTTTCAATGATGGCCAAAATTGTCTCTTGTTGCCTTGTCATAAGTCCTTTATAATAATAAGAACCGTTCTTAATTAATCACTCTTAATTTACTACTTCCAAACATAGTTGTCAAATCTCGGGCTGATTCGAACAAAAAGATCGACCATCGTAAAAGCAGAAGCTTCCTTGATTTCGCAAGTGCAAGGTATTACAATTGATTTGTGCATACATACGCCATGAAAATACAGAAACGAGCGAGGTGAGATTGTGAAAAGAGTTGATTTTGAAAACCACTTTTACGATATCAGCACAATCGACGGTATGGCCAAAAGAGAAACATTCCCCAAGTACGATCGTGAACGGGATGTTATTCATTGGAACAATAAAGTTGAAATGCCCCAAGGCCCATTGCTGAAAAGGTTGCTTGACGTTGGGGAAGGCCGCCTGCAATTGATGGACGCTTACAAAATAGACACGGCGATTATCAGTACGGCCCAAGGGGTGGAGGATTTGGCACCCATTGAATCCATTGACCTTTGTCGTAAAACCAATGATGCCGTCTATGCGCTGACTCAAGAATATCCCGGTCGCTATCTCGGCAGCGCGATATTGCCTGTCAAAGATGTGAAAGCCGCCGATGCGGAGCTCGAACGCTGTGTCAAGGAGTTGGGGTTCGTCGGCTGGCACACGCACTCGAACTACGCCGGCGCCGCCCCTTTCGAGGATCGCTTCCGCCCCTTGTTTAAAAAAGCCACCGAGCTTGGTGTTTTCGTCTATCTGCATCCCGGATTCCCGGAAGAGGATAAACTGCATGATTTCGGTTTTACTTTTGGCGGCCCGGCCGCCGGCTTTACGGTCGACACCATGTTGTCAATCCTCAAAATGATTGTCAGCGGACTTTTTGACGAATTGCCCAATTTGAAAGTTGTTTTGGGGCACCTTGGTGAAGCTATTCCCTTCTTGCTGGATCGAATTGACAATCGGATGAATTTCCTGCCCAATCCTGCCCTGAAAAATCAGCGCAAGCCCAGCTACTACTTTCACAATAATATTATGGTCTCGACCAGCGGCAATATGTCCCCTGCAGCCTTTCGTTGCACACAGGACGTTCTGGGGATTGAAAACATTGTCTTTGGCAGTGATTATCCTTTCGAGAGTTTGCCTGACATGGTTAACTTTGTCGACTCGCTGCCGCTTTCCGATGAAGAACGGGCAATGGTCTACAGCGGTAACGCAGCCAAGCTCGGCATAACCTGAACCAACAGGAAAAATGAAGAACAATACGAGTATCAAAATAAATTAAAATTTTGGAGGTAATGTATGAAAAAGATCTTGGCTTTGTCTCTCGTCCTGGTCCTGTCGTTTCTTTTTGTGGCCGGTTGCGGCAATGGCGCAAGCCAACCTGCCGGCGATAAAACTTATACGATTCGCCTGGGCACGCCGACCGGCGGTAAGCATCAGCAAAACATGACAATGGACGAATTCAAAAAACGAATTGAGGCAGAATCTGACGGTAAAATAACCGTTCAGCTTTTTCCCACCAGTCAGCTGGGTACGGCTGCCCAGATGATTGAAGGTGTTCAGGGCGGAACCATTGAAGGAGTTTTGATTCCTTCATCGTATTTTGCTTCTTATGCACCGGCGATCGCCATCCTTGACCTGCCTTTCTTGTTTGCCACCGATGGATCCGCGTCCCAGCAAGCCTATGACATCCTAAATTCCGGAACCAGCCTGGACAAATATCTGGAAGGCAAAGGCTTTGTCGTCGGCGGTTTCCTGTTCTGCGCCAATCGCTATATTCTGTCGACACACAAGATCAACAGCATGTCTGACCTGGCGGGCAAAAACATCTGGGCACTGCCGAGCCCGACCCTGCAAAACGAACTCAAAGCTTACGGCGCTTCTCCGGTCACCCTCGACCCGGGCGATATCGCTGTCGCGCTGCAAAACGGCACCGTAAACGGCGTCTGCACCGACCCGACGTTCTATTTCTCAATGAGCCTTTATGAAAGCGCCAAATTTATCAACAAGATTCCCTCCAGCGCCATGACCAACTGTTTCTTCTTCAGCGAAAAATGGATCAAGGGGTTGCCGTCTGATGTGAGGGAATTGATTCTGAAAACAGCAAAAGCCACTGTTGCCGAATACGAATACGACTATATGAAAACATTCTGGGAAACAGCCGAGAACAAGATGGTTGAAGCCGGTGTGACGATTGTTGAGCCGAGCGCCGCCCTGCTGGCCGAACTGCAAGCGGCCTCTGCCGGCCTGCATGATACCTTCAAAGGCACCGACAAAGACTGCGCCGCCATTTATGATGAATTCCGCGGTCTGGTTGACAAGAAATAACAACATCGGTTTTGCAAAGCTTGCCCGGGCCCATGGACCGGGCAAGCTTTCTTCTATTAAAAAGGAGTGTTTCCACATGAGCATCGGTCTGAAAATCACAAGACAGATCCGTGTTTTTCTGATGGCCATATCATCGGCTTTTATTGCGATGGCCACAGCCTTGGCGACGTTGAACGCTTTGGCACGGCGCTTGGCCCTCGGTGTTGCCTGGTCGGAAGAATTGACCAGTTATTTTGTTGTTCTTCTGGTCTTTTTGGCCATTCCCTACCTCGAAGGCAAGGGTGATCAACTTTGCATTACGGCCATTGACTTGGTGGTCAAGGGTGAAACCGGTCAACGCATTCTTAATTACATTCGTGGTTTGGCAACAAGCGCCGCCTGCGTCATGTTGACATACTATGGATTTTCAGTCACTCTCACGGCGTTCGAGCGTTCACAGGTTACCTATGTTCTTCACATGCCCAAGGGCATCCTTTATGGCATCGCCACCTTAACTTTGGCTCTGACCGTCATTGTCTGGCTGGTCATCATGATCTGCAATAAAGGAGAGTTTGACGAATGATGATAGAAATCCTCTTGCCAGTACTGGCCATCCTGGTTATCCTTTCGCTCTTAAAGTGCCCGATTTATATCTCGATCTTGGGCGCAGCCATTTACCTGCAGCTTTTTGTCAACAAAATGTCCTTAACCAATGTTTTTACCGGTCTCTTTGAATCCATGACCAAAAACAGTTTGCTGGCCGTTCCCTTCTTTATTCTGGCCGGAAGTATCATTGCGGCCAGCTCTTTAGGACAACGTCTGATCAATGTTTTTATTGAGTTGTTGAAAAAAGTCCGCGGCGGTCTGCCGATCGCTTGTCTGCTCTCCAATGCCCTCTTTGGCGCGATTTCTGGTTCCGGACCGGCCGCAACGGCGACCTTCGGCAAAATTATCTACGAACCCCTTGCCAACCGTCACGGGGAAAAGATGTCCCTGGGCATCATCACTTCATCCGCCGCATTAAGTACCATCATCCCGCCAAGCATCTCCATGATTATTTACGGCGTGG
>JAAYNF010000065.1 GCA_012520975.1 Clostridiaceae bacterium
ATCAGCTGCCATGCGGTGCGCCACGGGAGTGTGGTTATATGACAAAAGATGCAAAGGACCGGGTCATTTACCTAACAACTCCGTTAACGGTGGATAAGCGTGTCCGGCTTCAGGCCGGAGACAGAGTACTCTTGTCCGGTAAAATCTATACGGCCAGGGATGCGGCGCATAAACGACTGCTCGACCAAATCAGCAACGGTCAATCGTTGCCCTTTGCTTTGCAGGATCAAGTGATCTATTATGTCGGTCCGGCTCCGGCACGACCGGGGCGTGTTATCGGCCCGGCAGGGCCAACGACCAGTTATCGGATGGATCGTTATACACCGGAGCTGCTGGATCGTGGCCTTTCCGGCATGATCGGCAAAGGCGACCGCAGCCCTGAAGTGGTGGCGGCAATGAAACGTAATCAGGCGGTTTATTTTTGTGCGACCGGTGGCGCCGCCGCCCTGCTGGCTCAATCCATCGTCCGTTCCGAAATCATTGCCTATGAAGACTTGGGACCGGAAGCCATCCGGGTCCTTACTGTGCGGGAAATGCCCCTGATCGTGGCCATTGACGCTTACGGCAATAATCTTTATGAAGAAGGAATACGACAATTCAGCCAAGAGTAATGCGATGCAAAGATCAGATTTTTGGTTTGTTGCTTGTGTTAGGTCAATTTACCGGCAGGATTAGCCGCGATGGCGTGTCGCCGCCTGTATAAATGGCTTGGCGGGCTGTTTGTGTCTCGGTTTGCAGGGACCAGATCCCGGTGAAATTACTGTGAATGGCGTATTGGGGAAAATCAGACGAGGTTATATCCAGACGAAGCCGGGAGCCGGCTGACAGCTGCCAGCAGATGTCCCAGCAGTCGATGATGGCCTCGACAACGGTTCCCGGTTCGTACGGCTGGCGATTTTGCCGGCTGTTTTGACGATAAGCCAGTGTGGTAATGCCCGTTCGAATGTTATATGCCGTTCCGTCCTCTTTGACCTCCATCAGTTTCATGGCAAAAGCCGTGTCGTCTGCGGTCGAGGCAACATACAAAACAACCTGGATTTTTCCAAGGATTGAAAACGGCTTTTCCAGCGGATCGGAGACAAAACTCAGAACATCCTCTCGATAACCGCAAGGTAGTTGGAGCAGGCTGCCGATAGCCTGCGTGGTCGCCAGCATGGCTTCGGCTCCATGAGAAGGCACCGGATTCTCCGGATCAAAAACGTAGGTTGCCACGGCGGTTTGCTCAGCCGATTCCAAACTCAATGTCGATGCATTGGCGTGTCGCCGGGAAGCATCGAGATAAAAATTCATTGGTTTTCTTTCGTCAAAAGGGTAAGAATCCTGTTTCAACCACCGATCGGCATTAATTTGATAGGTCAAAACACAACCCTCCGGCTTCTGTTCCTGACATAAGATGCGCTTAAACCAGGCAAATGCCTGTTGGATGTCACTATTATCGAGATGGTTGGTTGGCGCACCCGCCGTACAAGGCTGAAAAAAATGATTCCAAGCCCCTATTCGCAAAACGCTATGTTTTTTACTTTCCTCAGATAAGGTAGCCCAACCCTCCAGCGCACTGCCCAGATGGTGATCATACCAGCCTTCGCCAAGATATATCGGTACCTTGGTTTTAGCCGGGATTTCTTTGAGTAATTGCCAGAATCCTTCATTCCAGTATATATCTTGGCGGTTTGTATTGGTGATCCAGTCGCGATACCAGTTCAAACGGCCGCCCCACAAGTCTTCATCAACCTCAATCTGCGGTCGATAGCGCAGAGAGGTTTGATAATCAGTCGAAACCGGAAAACCGGCATTGGACATCGCCCATGAGGTCAACACATCCTGCCGAAACAAACCACATTGATAGGCGGAAATAAATCGATCGGTTCCGTAGTGCGTCAGATAGAGTGTTTTGACTTTATCCGGCAGAATGTCGGCGATAACCCAACCGGTTAAAGCCAGATAAGAATTCCCCCAAAAGCCGATGGATCTCGTCCAATCTTGTTCGGCCAGCCAATCAACACACGCTTTACCATCTGCTCGCTCATTGACATTAGGCTGCCATTTGCCCTCGGATAGTCCGGTTCCCCGGCACATCTGATAAACAAAGGCGAATCCTCGCCGGCTGTATTCTTCACCGTTCAGCCTGAGCATCGCTTCTTGATCCGGATAGCAACTACGCATGAGAATGGTTGGGAAAGGGCCGGGCCCGGTCGGCCGGTGGACAACCGTATAAAGCCTGCAGCCATCGGGCATTGGCAGCATGATTGTTTCAGATTGGCAGACTGTATGGGTTGGTGCGGTTTCCAGCCGGGCATAGTCTTGCTTCATGTCTGCCAGCACTTTAACCATCCAGTTGTTTTTTCCCATGGCTATATCTCCATGTCTAACAAAGCTGAGCCCAGGCATTTTCCGTGACTGTCCAAAGCCAAGGAGCGGGTGACCCCGCCGCCGAGTGCCCGGGTCAGAATGAAATTCAGGGCGCCAAGCTGAGGCAGCTCGTAGCGTGTGACCGTTCCCTGAATCAGCGGCGCATAAAATTCAGCCACCCGGTCGGCGGTAACATGGGCTTTGACCTTTTCATAGTCTGCCAAATCATAGACAGTTAACGAAATACAGGACAGATCGCCTTTATCTCCGGTGCGCGAATGAGCCAGATCTCTAAGCTTCATAAACCCTATACCTCCAACAATTTGACTTGACACTGAACCCATGTTTTAGGGATCAGTACCGACAACACCCCAACCACCGGCCGGATATATTTGCGAGCACCACCACCGCCGGCCGGTCCATTTAGGTAAAGGGCTTCAACTTCATTGCCCACTGCAGCTGCCGCGCGGCGGTCGACAGTTCCAGCAGCCACCCGTAATCGTATTTCATGGCCATCGTCAACGTAATTTGATAACTTACGGGTCATCTCGTAGGGATAAAGGGAATGGAGTCCCAAGAGGTCAATACGCAATTCACGGACCGGAATCTGTCGATATTCGATTCTTTTTCGAATGATTTCCCCTGCCAACCGGGCTCTGGCAGCAGCACCGGGGCCACCATAACTAATTTCGCCCTCTCCGATAAAACCCTCATCAAGGCCAACGCTGACCTTCAATTGCCCGGAAGGTGCTGTCCCTGAGCCACCTCTGACTTGGACCATATCCGGTCCAACCTGATTGATTTGAACCTGACTGAAATCCGCAATAACGTCCGGAGTCAAATAAGCTTTTGGGTCAAGGATTTCATACAGGAGCTGTTCTGTGACCGTGGCGGTTGATACCAAACCTCCGGATCCGGGTAATTTGCTAAGGGTGAAACCGCCATTTGGGGAAATTTCCACGATCGGAAAACCGACAGCCCACAGATCAGGTACGTCCTTGACCCCCGGATCGGCGAAATAGCCGCCGGTTACTTGGGCTGCACATTCCAAAAGGTGGCCGGCAACTGTACCTTGCCCCAGTAGTTGCCAATTATCCGACGTCCAACCAAACTCATGGACAATCGGTGCTAAAAAAAGTGCAGGATCAGAAACACGACCGGTAATAATAATGTTGGCACCCCGTCGTAAGGCCTCGAGGATACCATCAATACCGTTATACGCATTTGCCGATATAATTTTGCCCTCACATGCACACAGGGGTTGTCCGGTTTCCAGAACCGGCAGTTCCAGCATGCGCGGTAATAAGGCCAAGACGTCGTCGCCCGTAACCGCCGCAATGCGGACACCGCTTATGTTTAAAGAACGAGCGATTTCAGCAACCTTCGCCGCTGCCGCCTGCGGATTAGCCGCCCCCATGTTGGTGATAATTTTGACCTTGCTCCCTTGCATTGCCGGCAGGATAAGCCGAAAGCGTTCTTCCAGCAAATCGTTATATCCTTCATCGGGATTGTTCATTTTTTGCCGGACCGCTAGGGCGATTGTCCGTTCGGCCAAGCATTCAAAGCCGATGTAGTCGAGATTGCCATACTTGATCAGATCTATTGCCGGATCAATTCGATCCCCGGCAAAACCCGCCCCTGACCCTATTCTGATTTTTCGCATACCATTACTCCTCGCGGATATCATAAATATCATTATATCCGAATACTTACGCCTTGCGTCTTTGATAAGTTTTTCAAAAAAAAGAGGGTGTCTCAAAAGATTCCCCCCTTCGGGTGTTCCGGGCATGACGCTCCATAACACAAAACGCGTCAATCTAAAATTTTGTAAGAAATCTTTTTTCGGGCATCGGTGCGCATCAGTTCCTGATACTCGCTTTCGGAAACCAGCGATAGGGCGCCGAAGGGGCAGACCTTGACACAGGCGGGTTGCATACCCCGCTTGACCCGCTCCACACAGCCATCGCACTTGGTCATCTTACCTGAATTGTCGTTGAAACAGGGCTGGGCAAAGGGACAGGCCATGGCGCAGCTATGGCAACCGATGCAGTTGGTGTTGTCGAAAACAGTGAAACCGGTCTCCGGATCTTTTTTCAAGCAGCCGGTGGGACAGGCGATCATGCAGGGTGCGTTCTCGCAGTGCATACAGGCTATGGACAGGAAGGTAAACTTAGGATCTTCAACGGGACCTTGTTCGTCCACGAAAGCAGCGCGGAAAGGGATGTCGCCGGCCAGAGGATCAATATCATTCTGATCCATGCAGGCCACGGCACAGGCACTACAGGCCACACATTTGGACTCATCCAAAACGAATACATATTTCATGGTCGGTCCTCCACTTTTTCAATACGGCACCGTAGCTGCTTGTAGCCCGGGAAACCGGTATAGGGATCCAAATGGTCCACAGGAATGATGCTGTTGATGTTTGCTTCTTTGTAGCCGTGGAACATATTGACATCTCCGACATTGGAAATGCTGCTGATGTTGGCCTTGACGGTGATGCTGGAAACGGTGGAGACGATACGGACGGTATCCCCCTGCTTGATGCCTAATCGTTCGGCATCAGCGGGATTGATGTCGACACTGGGATTTGGACGCAGGGATCGCAACCAAGGAACATTGTGCGTGCGGGAGTGCACTGCGTTGGGGATGCGGGCACCGCTCATTAGAACAAAGGGATACTTGGCAGGATCGGCGTCATCGTCACTGCTTTTATGGATGGGTAGGGGATCCAGATCGGGGCGGCCGATTTCTTCCAGAACAGAACAGCTTAATTCGATTTTCCCGGTCGGGGTCTTGAAGCCTTCACGCAGCTGGGTTCCGGGTATGTAGCGTTTCGCGTTTGGAGCCCGAACCGGGAGAGGAGAATTCTTGACGGCTTCCCAGTCTTCAATGCCGGAGGTGGAGAGCATATGCTGCACCGTCTTGTCATATCCGGAGCGAAGCAGATCATCGTCCAAATCCAGCGCATTGGCCAGCAGGGTTATAATCTCCACGTCGTCCTTATTGTCGTGAACGGGAGAGATAGCAGGGCGGGTATAGTAGAGAAATTGCCCCATGTAGCACTTGACTTCGCTCCGTTCAAACGAGGTGCTGGCCGGGAGAACGATGTCGGCGTGGTTAATCACATCGGTGTGAAAAATATCGGTGGCCACCACAAAATCCATCCGATCCAGTCCGGCAAGAAAACGAGGGGATTCCAGATACATACGGTCATTGACACCAAAGCAGACCATTGCCTTGAGAGGGTAAGGGGTGCCTTCTTCCATGTGGCGAATCAGGTCCATGCCCTGACCCTGACGGTCGTGGAGCAATTTGGTCCACAGAGGAAAACGCTCACTGCCTACCCGGGGTCTGGCATTTTGGGGCCAGCGCGACATATAGAAGTCGTGTTCGAGAGAATCGAATCCCGCATCGCTTTCGCACAAGGTTTTTCTGGCAGGCATCATGGTGCCCGGACGGTCGTAACGGCCGGAAAGAGCCATCAGGCTGAGAATTGCGCGGTGGATGTTGTAGCCATTGATGCGATGGGTCAGGCCGTTACCGGGGAGAACGGTAGAAGGATCGGTTTCCAGGAACATATCCAGAGCCTTGCGGATATCGCCGGCGGGAACACCGGAAATCTCCTCAGCTCTGCTCAGGCTGAAATGACTGACGTAGTTGGCGTACTTTTCAAAACCATAGCAGTATTTGTCCACGAACGCCTTGTCATAACGCTCTTCCTCGATCATGATCTTGGCCATGGCGTGGGCGATAGCAGCGTCCGAACCGATCTTGGGTTGTAGGTACAGATCGGCGTACTTGACGGCCAGATGGGTTCTGCGGGGATCAATAACCACCAGTTTGCCGCCCTGCGCTTTCATCGCCAGAACAGCGCGACCCATGGGATAGGAATTGATGACGCCGTTGGATCCCCAGCTCATGATCATCTTGGCGTTGCGCAAATCGGGCATGGAATATGTGCCAAACAGGGAGGTATAACTCATGACTTCGGCGGTATGACAGGTACTGGATTCAGTAATGTAGTTAGGGGAGCCGAATGAATAGGCCAGCCGCTGGAGCCAAGGACGGAACCACTTGCTGTAGCCGCACAGGAAGGTAACCGCTTCCGGACCGTGGTTCGCCTTGACCTTGTTTAGCTCCTCGGCGCAGACAGCCATGGCATCTTCCCAACTGATGGGTTCAAACCTCCCCTCGCCACGGGCACCGGCACGCTTCATGGGAGTCTTTAAACGATCTTCACGATAAATATACTGGCGGCTTGCGGCGCCTTTGGTACAAAGCACACCGTCATTGGTGGGAAAACCATCGGTGCCCTCCACTTTGATGACTTTTCCATCCTTGATAAAGGCATCGATGCCGCACTGAGGACCGGGAGTGCAGATATCACAGACGGTGTGCCGGATCTCGATCCCGGTTTCAGGGCAAGGAATCTTGGCTTTTTGCAGGCGCTCAAGCTCGGTCATTGGGAGATCCTCCTATCAATTGAATAAATTCTCTGGGCAAACCGTTTCGCTCCAGCAGGCCCCGCTGAGCGGGGGTAAAAGTTGTCGATGCCCCCCCCGTAAGCTGCTTGACCAAATGGTGCTTCAGAATACCGCTGACTCTATAATTACCGACAACATTAACACTTTGCAGCGTATTGCCGTCCATGACCAGGCTGACAAAAAATTCGGGGCAATCAAAGAGGTGTTTACAACCGGGAAGGGTGATGTCGCCTAGGCTGATAAAGTCCATATCAAAGAAACGGGTGATGTTGTGCAGGATGTTGCCGGGGCAGTCGGCGTGGTCGCCGGCCATGTTCGCACCGGCGCAGGCGCCTTGCATTGCGGCGTTGGCCCACAGGCCGATCACCGCGGTTTTTCCTGTTTGGAGATTGATTCCTTCACAGCAATCGCCGGCAGCGTAAATGCCGGGAACAGAGGTCTCCATGTGACTATTGACCACTACGGCGTGACCTATCTGAACACTGCTGTTCCGAAAGGACCGTGTGCCGGCGCGAGTGCCGATACAAAGACAGACGAGGTCCGCTTGCAGCGCAGAACCATCAGCAAAGGCAATACCATCCTCGTCGATGGCGGTCACTTTTGCATCAAAACGAAAGCCGAGACCTTTGTTTTCCAACTGCCGCTGAATGAACCTCGCCGTACTTTCGTAGGCAGCCAATGGAAACAGGTGGGAAGCCGCGTCCACGATGGTGACGTTCACACCCTCGGAGTGCAGCAGCTCTGCTACCTTAATACCCACCATAGAGCCGCCCACGACTGCGGCGGAGCGGACCTGATTTGTATCCAGGTGCTGTCGCAGCGCCAGAGCGTCGTCTAGGGTTCGCATGGTGAACCAGCGGTTGCCCGAGCAGCGCAGGGAACCGGGAACCATTGCATCTGCGCCGGTAGCCAGCAGGATGCCGTCGTAGTTCCTATACAGGTCGCTTTCGGTGCGAATCGTTCGATCTGCGGTGACTTCCAGCACATTTTCGGAGAAATAATTCAGATCCAGTGCGCGGCAAATCTCCTCTAGGGAGCCAAATGGGAAAACCGCGTCATAGGGAAGCTTCCCTGCGGCGTGATAGGTGCTGAGCATGGGGTTGAACGGAGAGCGGCGGCTGGGATCAAACACGTCGATTACGACATTCGGAGCGTGCTCTCTAAGAGACTTGGCGCCGTTGTATCCGGCACAACCGAATCCGATAATGGCAAATTTTCTCAAAAGTTCACCTTCTTAATGCAAAACTTCCTTCGCTCAAAACGCAAAATCATCCAAACGGAGATGCTCCGCAGGATATTTGTAGCGCTCCACCTGTTTTGTCAAAGACAAAATATCACAGAAGAAATTGCATTGTCAAACAGCCCGCCCGCGGCACCAGAGAACTCACAGAGAACTCCAAAACCGCTGGAATCTTTACTTCCGAATAAAGGTGTGTTAGATTAGGAGACGAAAAACATCGCATATCCGATATTCGCACAACATTGTCCTATATTTTGAATGAAAGATCAAAAGTTAAAATTTAATAATTGCTGAATATTGCGAGAGAAAGCCGTGACTCAACACAGCTATCGTGTTTGTGATTCATTGAAAGCGGAAAGGAAGTGGATAAAACCATGCGCGTGCTTGAAAAGATTACCAGACGGAGCACCGACGTTCTTGGCTGGATTGCCGGAGTCATGATTCTCGGCATGATGTTGCTGGCCGTGCTGGATGTAGTTCTCCGCGTACTCTTCTTCGCACCTATTATTGGTGCTACGGAGATCATCCAGATCCTTAATGTAGGAATTGTGCTGGCGTTGGGCGCCGGCACGGTGAAGAACCAGCATGTGACGGTGGACTTCGTCATGGACAAAGCGCCTAAGGTACCGCGTTTCTATATTCAGCTGGCGGTGGACGTGGTTAATATGGCCATTCTGGTCCTGATGGCCGCCTGTAGCTTCTGGTTCATGAAGAAATCCCAAGCGCAGGGATATACATATTCTTTGCTTCGCATACCGGAATGGCCTTTTGTCGGTCTAATCGCGATTGGTCTTCTGGGCGGCGTGATCGGCGTAATCTGCAACATGTTTCGCCAGTTTCTGGAGTTTAAAGCAGAAAAGGCCGTTGAGAAAAGCCGAGAGGAGACAGAGCAATGAGTAACGAACTGATCGGTTTGATTGGAATTATCGTTCTGTTTGTTCTGTTGGCCTGCCGCCTTTGGATCGGCAGCGCAATGACACTGGTTGGGTTCCTTGGCATTCTGATCATGCGCAACGGTACTCAGGCCGTGACCATTTTGGCTTCTCAGCCTTTTGGAACGCAGAACAACTACACGATGACCGTGGTTCCCATGTTTGTTCTGATGGGCTTGGTGGTATCCCGCACCAATATCGGCAGTGGAATGTTCAAATGCGTAAACGCTTGGATAGGCCGGTTCCGCGGCGGTCTAGCCTCTGCTACCGTACTGGCCAGCGGACTGCTGGGCGCAATCACCGGCTCCCACATGGCGGGAACCATCATCATGTCAAAAATCGCACTCCCGGAGATGAAGCACTACAACTACGACGAAGGATTGGCCAGCGGCGCCATTGCCGGCGGCGCGCCCCTTGCCATTATTATTCCCCCCAGCCTTCCCATGATCATGTACGGTATCATCACCGAAGAAAATATCGGCAAGCTGTTTATCGCAGGCATCATTCCCGGCATCATTCTGATGATCGTGTACGTAATCATCATTTCTCAGGTGATCTGCCGTCGGGACCCCTCTAAGGCCCCTCCCGGCCCCCGTACCACCCTGGTGGAAAAACTGAAGAGCATTGTGGGTCTGATCCCCATGATCATCCTGTTC
>JAAYNF010000066.1 GCA_012520975.1 Clostridiaceae bacterium
CCTTGGTTATGGGGGGTATCTACAAGGGCTTTTTTACCACGACGGAGGCCGGAGCAATAGGTGCGTTCGGCTCCATCTTGATTGCCTTTATTTTCCGGCAGACCACCGTCAAGAAAATCAGGAAGGCCCTGAAGGACACTGCTGTTATGTGCGGCATGGTATTTTTCCTGATTGCCTCCACATACTTGTTCGTGACATTTATGAGCCTGAGCCGCGTTCCGATGTTTCTCTCAAACTTTATAGTCGGTCTGACCGTCCCAAGCTGGGTCATTGCATGCGCACTGATCGTCCTGTACTTCATCCTGGGTATGTTCATGCCTGAAATTCCCATGGTGGTGCTTACCATTCCCGTGCTGTACTCCGCGCTTATGCGGGTTGGCTTCGACCCCATCTGGCTGGGCGCTTTTGTCGTGAAGCTGATGGCTGTGGGTTCTATTTCCCCACCTGTAGGCTTGACCTGCTTTACCATGGCAGGAGTCACAAAGATACCGGTACAAAAAATATTCAAGGGCGTCATCCCGTATCTGTTTGTTGACGTTATCATTTTGGTGTTGATGGTTGTCTTCCCCGAGATCGCAACCTTTATCCCCAATATGATGACCTGAAGAATCTGTTCAAAGCAAGCGTACGCGAACATTAACCTGTTCGACATGCAGATTGGAAAATATCTGTGAAACAAAAAATTTGAGAAAAAATTTAAGGAGGCAAGTAACATGATGAAAAAAACATTGGCACTGATTTTGGCTCTGGCCATGGTTCTTGCTCTGGCGGCCTGCGCGGGCAACCAGACCACCGGCGGCACACCCGGCACTTCCGCTCCACCGTCCCAGACCACCGGCCCCGCTCCCGGAACCGATGCGACTACAGCTCCCCAAGAGCTGGCTTACAACGGCCCCGAACTGGAGTTGACCGTCAACTTCAACTCTTCCGAAGAACAGTCTCCGATATACATTGCTCTGTTCAACCGAATTTCCGAGCGTACCGGAGGCAAGGTCAAGTTCATCTACCATTACAGCGGCTCGCTGCTCTCGGCTAACGATGCTTTGGACGGTCTGGGCGCCGGATTTTGCGATTTCTCGGACGTGACCCTGACCAACTTCCCCGACAATTTTCCCTATACTCAGCGGGTCATCAGCTATCCTTTCCTGGGTTTCCGCAGCTTTAACATGGCGGCTCAAATCATCAATGATGTTGTCCTGAAAAACGATATCATGATGGGCGAGTTTGCCGCTGCCAATATCCAGCCGCTGTTTTTGCTGGGTACTTGGGGCACCTCCATGGTCATGGCCGATGATGTGGTGATCAACACTCCTGAATCCATTGCCGGCATGAAGATGGTCACTTTTGATCCGATTCTCAGCCGTTTTCTGAACGATATCGGCGCAACCCCTGTGGCTCAGCCTCCCACCGAGTATTTCTCCTGCCTGAGCAACAATGTCGCGGATGGTATTATTCATGGTCTGTACGTCGTGGGTATCTTCGGCGCCATTGCTCCCGCCAAGTCCGTGTATATGTTCGAGCGCAGCTTCACCACCGGTGTCCGGGCGATCTCGGCCAACAAGGACACCTGGGATTCCTTTGATGATACGCTGAAGACAATCATCATGGAGGAAATGCAGGGCGAGGAGCTGTGGAACGACGGCGTGGCCTACTGGGCGGCCTCCGACCAAAGGTGGCTGGATCAGGTTACCGACAACAACATCCCGCTGCGTTACATCAAAGGGGAAGAGATGCAGGCTTGGGCCGATGCGCTGGCTCCCTACGGCGACGCTGCTATGAAGGAACTGTATGACAAGGGTTACACCGAGGTTTACAACATTCTCGAAGTCTGGAACAACGCCATTGAAAATTACGACGGGCCGTACTGATTCCATGCTGTTAAGCTGACAGAAAAGGAGTATAACATGAAAGTTACAGAGCCCATCCTTGATTTTGTTGAAAAGTACAGGAATTATGAAAACATTCCCGAAAAGATCATTCATGAAATCAAACGTGCTCTGTTGGACGGACTTGGCAATGCCCTTGGTGGCTTGGCGTCGGACAAAGGAAAAATCGGAGCCGAAATGGCGCGAATGCTGGGCGGTCCTCAGGATGCCACAGTGATCGGCGTTGGCGGCAAGGTCTCTGCTGCGGCAGCGGCCTTCGCCAACGCGGAGCTGCTGAACGGTCTCGACATGGATCCGATTCCTCATGTTCCACCGGTGGTTTTGCCTGCGATTTTAGCTGTGGCCGAGGCGGAAGGAATTTCCGGAAGGGAATTCCTTTCCGCATTGGCGGTGGGTCTTGAAATCGCGCAACGTCTGAACAGTCAGTTTGGCATGGTTATGATTACGTCTTACGCCAAGTACGGCAAGACTCCTGATGTCTTCAGCAACGGCAATGAAAACATCATAGGAGCTGCCATAGGTTGTGCCGTGGCCATGGGACTGGACCGCGAAAAAATCGCCCAGGCTCTGGGTATTGCCGCCTATTACTGCACCTTGCCGGTCTGCAGGGATTGGGAAAGCACCAACCCCAAGTCCATGATCAAGTATTGTCCGGTTTCCTGGCTGTCACAAGGTTCGGTTCAGGCCGCCATGCTGGCCAAGTGCGGCTACACCAGCAACCGGAACACGCTGGACAGCGAATATGGCTTTCCCTTGTTCAATTGCCGGATCGACGGCATATGGAATCCTGAAAGGCTGTTGAGTGGTCTGGGAGAAAACTGGGGCATTATGGACTACAAATATAAGCCATACCCCTGTTGTTCTTTTATTCACTCCGTGCTGGACTGCTTCTATCGCCTGCAGGATAAGGAAGAGCTTTCTCCTAAAGAAATCGAAGCCATCGACTGCTATACCGGCCCCTTCAACGCCCACCCGGATCAATATTCCGTAGCCAACCAGGTGGATGTTCAGTTCAGCGCTCCTTATTGCATGGCGTTGGCGGCCTATGGCTATAAGCCGGGTCCCTCCTGGCAATCCAAGGATGCCCTTACCGATCCCAAGGTGCGCGCTTTTATGCACAAGGTGACCATGAATGTGGCGCCTGAGTGGGCGGAGAAGAGGAAGACGGATTTTGCCGCATGGTACGGCCGCATTGAGGTCAAGGCCAGAGGCAAGGTGTTTATTGAAGAGACTCTTTATCCCAGAGGAAACAACCGCATCGAGAGCACACGCTTCAGCGATGAGGAGATGGTGCAGCGTTTTCGTAATTGCGCCTACGAGATTCTGGTCGATGAGAAGATCGACAGAGCGGTGGACGCCATCATGAATTTGGAAAAATTGAACACGCTGGACGATCTGATGGACAATCTCAGTTTGTGAGAGGTGACCTATGAGAGAAGATTTGAAAAGTCCGGGCGGAACGAATCTGCTCTGTAAGAATGTTGTGGAAACCACCTACGAGTCGTTGAGTGAAGATAATATCCGAATCTTTAAAGACCGCCTTTTGGATGTGACCGGCTGCATGTTCGGCGGTGCCATTGTGGCGGAGGATGCATTCCTCGAACAGCGTTACCGGAAGTGGGGGGGTATCGGTGAGGCTCCTTTGTTTGCCTCTTACGGTCGTCTGCCTCTTCCGGTGGCGGCAAAGCTCAACTGTTTGAAAGCCCGTGCAAATGACTTCGGCAGCATGCTGTTCCGGGTTTTCGGAGAGGCGATCCCGTCTCACGTGAGCGAAACCGCGATTCCGCTGAGCCTGACGCTGGGCGACACTTTCGGTGTGAGCGGCAAACAGCTGATCACTTACGATGTGGCGGCGGAGGATTTTACGGCGCGACTGCTTTATTCTTTGCCCAACCGCTGGCCCACCGACATGCTGTTGGTGTCCAGCGCGGCGGCGGCATTGGCCGGACGTTATTACGGCTTGGACGCGGAGCAGATGAAAAGTGCTCTCAGCTATGCCGCCACCAACGCCACCGACCCGGCCAACGCCTACTACGACTACTCCCAAGAGTTCAAGCTTCACAATGGCGTGAGCGCCGAGACCGGCATTCTGTCCGCGGAATATGCCAAGGGAGGCTGGCGAGGTCTGGAAGATCCCTATTTCGGCCACTGGGGCCTGATCAGCAAGCACGTGGAAGGCGGTGTGCTGCCCCCATTGTATGAAAAGTGCTTTGAGGACCTGGGCAAGGTGTATTTCACCGAAGGTGGGTTCAAATACAGCCCCGGCGGTATTCCCACCACTGCGGCGGTTTTCTGCGGCAGGAAACTGCACCGGATGCTGAAGGAAGCCTATGGCGAGGTAAACGGAGCCGATATTCGCCGGATTCGCGTGTTTGGTTCAAAAAATATCTATCACGGCTACTATTCCAATCCCTTTGTTTTGCGCGACCAGATCAACGCGCTGTTTTCCTATCGTTTCACTGCCTGCTGCGCCACCTTGAACGGAAGCGTGGGTGTGGATGTGATTCAGACCGCCGCCATCCGGGCCGATGAAGATCTGGTCCGGCTGGCCGAAAGCGCCACCATGGATATCTATGAGCCGGAAGATCATGGTCGTAAGATCAAGGTTGTGGCCGAAATGCATGATGGTCGCGTCTTTACGGCGGAAGAAAACTTCATGGTCATGGAACGCTATCCTACGCAGGAAGAGCTGGTGGATAAATTCTGGGGGCAGTTCAATGCCTTTGGAAAACTTCCCAAGTCCAACGGCGAAAAAATCATTGAGCTGGCTTCCAGAATCGAGGAGCTGTCCGATGTGCGGGAGTATACAGAGCTTCTGTATATCAAGGAGTAGGTGGCATGACAGACAGGGAAGCCTATCAAGCCTTGCTCGCCGGAGAACCGGTCTGGCAGATCACCACGGCGGAATCTCGCATGTTTAATCCTTCTGTGATTCCTGACGCAACCGCTCGTGGATTTGTAATGGAAGCCGGAAATCCCTTTCCCAAGGGCGGCGGCGGGAAAGATATGTTTGGTGTCAATTGGGAGTATGATCCGGTGATCCGGGGAAGCACCGTCCGACCCGGGCAGCCGATGCTGTTGGATGCCAACGACTGGGAAGACGTGCTGGTGTGGCCGGATGTAGATAACTGGAACTGGGCCGACAGCGCCGCGCGGAATCGGACCTTTTTGACCGAGGGGAAATTCAATATTATGCCCTTTATGACGGGATGGTATGAGCGGCTGGTGTCCCTGATGGATTTTGCCGGGGCGGCGATAGCCATGGTTGATGAGGATCAGACCGATGCGGTCAAGGCTTTCTTTGACAAGCTGACGGATATGTACATCAAAATACTGGATCATGCCATCGAGGCGTATCCGTTGATCGATGGTTTCTGGATCCACGATGATTGGGGCAGCGCCCAAAACACATTTTTTTCTCCTGAGACCTGTGCAGAGATGATCGTTCCGTACATGAGGCGCGTGACGGATTTCCTGCATGCAAAAGGAAAACACTGCGATTTTCACAGTTGCGGAATGAATGATCGCCAGATCCCCAACATGATAGCCGGTGGATGGGATTCGTGGATGCCTCAGGACATCAATGACATTGAAAAGATTTATGAGGAATACGGTGATCAACTGATCATCCACGTGACCTATCCTTGGCCTGCGCCCGAAGCCTCCGAGCAGGAACAGCTTGCGGCGCTGGAGAGCTATATGGCCAAATATTGTCATTACCGCAAGCCCAGCTTGCTGAACGACAGAAATCAACCGGGATTTACTGAGTTTATTCGACAGGAACTGCGCGAAAGATCGATGGAGCGATTTGGAACAAAAAAATAGCGTTCTTGATCGGATCGGTCCTGCTTAATCGGTTACGGCCTTGAATAAAATGTAACGGTGATTGTGGTTCCTTTTCCGGGGGCGCTTTGAAGGGCAATGCCGGCTCCGGAATAGGCGGCTGCGTGTTTTACGATGGAGAGCCCCAGCCCGGTGCCGCCGGACAGTTTGGAATGGCTTTTATCCACTCGATAGAAGCGCTCAAACACCCGATGTTGGTGCTCAAAGGGGATGCCGATGCCTGTGTCGGACACCTTCAGCACACCGCCGGTTTGGGTCTTGGTAACCGACACGTCCACCTTGCCGCCGTCAACGTTGTACTTAATCGCGTTTCCAACAAGATTGTAAACGATCTCGTGAAGAAGCCGGGGAACCCCTTGCAGCAAGCATTCGTCCGCCGATACGTTGATTCGTACATTATTTTTGTCGGCGGTGTCACGGAGTTGATCCACGACCTCGGTTGCCAACGCGCCAAGGTCAACGGTTTCACGGGGTATATCTTGGCCTTCGTCAAGTTGCGACAGCCGGATAATATCCTCAATCAAGGAAAGCAACCGGGAGGCTTCTTGATGGATATGGCCGACAAAGCGCGGCATATCCTCGGGTTTTACAAGATTGTTTTTAATCAATTCCGCACTTGCGATGATGGAGGTCAAAGGCGTTTTGAGTTCGTGAGAAACATTTGCGGAAAACTCCCTGCGGGTGCGTTCCGCATACTCCTGTTCGGAAATGTCAAAGGCCAGAATGACAAGACCGATGATCTCATTGCCGCTTTCGATCCGGCTGATATCGAATTGATAGATTCGACCATTGCGCGCAACACGGGCAACAGCATGTCCCTGCGACTTGGCCGTGTGAATGGCGCTGCTGATTTCATGGCTTCGATCCACCGACAAGAAATCCATTCCCACGGCGTTTTGGCTTGTGGAGAAAAGCGCGATTGCCGCGGGATTAATGCTCAAAATCACGCCTTTTTCATCCAGCAGCACAAGACTCTCCTTCATGTTTCCAGTGATGTGATTAAATTCATCCGCTTTTTGCCGCAGCTGAGCCAGTTGATTTTCGCTCTGCTCATGAAGCCGGTGAATACGCATCAGGAACGGAGCAAGCTCTTCGTAAGCTTCATTTTCCAGAGGGCGCTCTAGGTCCACGTGATCGAGAGGAGCGATGATTTTCCCGGTCATATGTTTTGCGATCAGCCGTGCCAGCGCAGCCACAATGACGGCGGCCAAAACGAACACAGGGATGATCCCGGCAATCAGCGCAATGACGGTGGCGTGGCCGACCGACACGCGAAGCACGGTTCCATCTTTCAGCTTTACGGCATGATAGATGGTCTTTTCCGTCAGCGTGGCGGAATGACGGTGGCTGCTGCCCTCGCCATATTCCAAGGCCTTTTGAACTTCCTCGCGGTCGGCGTGATTTTCCATTTCGGCCGCGACCGCCTCGGTATCAAATCTCACGGTTCCGTCGGCATTGATCCATGTTATGCGCAAATCGCCTGTGTCCAGATTTTCCAGATAGACAAGGCCGCTTTGCTCGACGGCTCTTGCAGCCAACATCAACTCGCGATGAAGTTGCTGCTCCTGGATCTTGACGAAGTGCTGATAGAGCGCACCGGTTGCCGCAATCAGGCTGATAAGGAGAGCCGCAAGAGACGTGGCAAGGATCGAATGAAAGATTTTCTTTCTCATTCCACTTTCTCCATTCGATATCCCACACGATGCACTGTTTCGATAAGATGTCCGTATTTGCCCAGCTTTTGCCGCAGAGTGCGAATATGCATGTCTACGGTGCGCGTTTCTCCGGCATAGTCCATTCCCCACACGTCGGCAAACAACTGCTCACGGGTAAAAGCCATGCCGGGATGCGTCATAAACAAACGCAGCAGCTCAAATTCTTTATAAGTAAGCTGGATACGCTCCCCATCGATCGTCGCGATGCGTTCATCCAAAAGGAGAAGGATTCCGCCCATTTTCAGCTCGCTCGCTGTTTTTGCGGGCTGATAACGGCGCAGGACGGCTTTTACGCGAGAGATCAGCTCCATTACGCCGAAGGGCTTGACGACATAGTCATCCGCTCCGAGGTCAAGGCTTTGGATCTTATCGTATTCTGCTCCCTTTGCGGTTGCCATGATGACAGGCAGATCGCCAAAGTCAGAGGAAGCCCGGATTTTTCGCAGCAGCTCCACGCCGTCGATGCCGGGCAGCATTACGTCCAAGATAACAAGCTCGGGCCTTTCGTTTTGCAGTGCCTCCCAAAACGATGTGCCATCGGCGAAGCCCCTTGCCTCAAAGCCGGTAGACTGGAGAGCATACACCTCGATTTCTCGTATGGCGGTGTCGTCTTCAACGCACCAGATCATGGGGTTATCTCCTTATGAATTCCGGTCACGGCATAAACGACCCATTCCGCGATGTTGGTGGCATGATCGCCGATACGCTCAAAATATTTTGCGATCATCAGGAGCGCGAGAGCGTATTCGCCATCATCCGGATTGGCGGCGATCATCTTAATCAGATTTTTCTTAACGCAGATGAAGCATTCGTCCACCACATCGTCATAATCAATCACGGCTTGGGCAAGGGCGATGTCACGCTTCACGTAAGCATCCACACTGTCCGTTACCATTTTCATGGTTGCCGTCGCCATTTCATTAATATGGCTGTGTTCTTCGACCGTACGCCCGTTGAGGGACATGATGATGTCGGCGATATCGTCTGCCTGGTCGCCGATGCGCTCCATATCGGTGATCATTTTCAGAGCAGCGGAAATCTGCCGCAAATCCCGGGCAACGGGTTGTTGTTGCAGCAGCAGCCTGATGCAAAGGGTTTCAATATCGCGTTCTTTTTGATCGATGATACGGTCAAGAGGTTCTATTTGCGCGGCCAGTTTCATATCGCCTTCGGACAGGGCGGAGGATGCGAGGGAAATCACTTCCTCACACAAAGCGCCCATTTCAATAATCTCTCTGTTGAGCAGCGCCAGCTGCTCGTCAAATCGGCTTCTCATCATCCGAACCTCCCCGTAATATAAGCCTCGGTGCGTTTCTCCCTCGGTTTGGAGAACATCTCTTCCGTATTGCCATATTCGATCAGCTCACCCAACAGGAAAAACGCGGTCTGATCCGAAATACGGACGGCCTGTTGCATATTGTGGGTGACGATAATAATAGTGTACTTCTCCTTGAGGGAAGTAACAAGCTCCTCGATTTTAGAAGTCGAGATCGGATCAAGGGCGCTGGTGGGTTCATCCATTAAAAGCACCTGCGGCTCCACGGCCAGTGCCCTTGCAATGCATAAACGCTGCTGTTGCCCGCCGGAAAGGCCCAAAGCATTCTTTTTCAGCCGATCCTTGACCTCATCCCAAATAACAGCATTTCGTAAAGATCGTTCAACAATTTCATTCAGCTTCACTCTGGCGGTAATTCCGTGGGTGCGGGGGCCGTAGGCGACATTGTCATAGATGCTCATGGGGAAAGGATTTGGTTTTTGGAAAACCATTCCGACCTGACGGCGCAGCTCGCTGACATCCACGCCGGGGGCATAAATGTCTTGGCCTTGATAATGGACGTTTCCCGTGATTTTTACGCCGGGGATCAAATCGTTCATGCGGTTAAGGGTTTTAAGGAATGTCGATTTACCGCAACCGGAGGGACCGATCAAAGCCGTGATTGTTTTCTCCGGAATTTCGACATCGATATTTTTTAGCGCCTGCAAAGCGTCATACCACAGGCACAGATCCTTCGCTGTTATTATATTCATACGCTATTCTTCCTCTTGAAGTATTTGCCCACAAGGGTGGCCCCAAGATTGACCAGAACCGTCAATACCATCAAAATAGCGGCAATCGCAAATGCCACCTCAAATTCACCCTGTTCTTTTGCATAAACATAGAGCGCAACGGTCAGCGTTGCTCCGGCGCTGGTCAATCCGTCAAACAGACCGTTCAGCGCATGAGCAAACCCGGCGGTAAAGAGCAGCGCCGCAGACTCGCCCAAAATGCGGCCGATAGCCAAAATACAGCCGGTTACGATACCGTCCACACAACCGGGCAGCACAACGGTGCGAATCACGCGCCATTTGCCGGCGCCGAGGCCGAACGCGCCTTCACGATAGCTTTGCGGAACGGTTTTCAGGCTTTCCTGGGTTGTGCGCATGATCGTGGGCAGGTTCATGATCACCAGCGTTAAGCTGCCGGCCAGAAGAGATGTCTGCATATTCATAAATTGGCAGAAGAACAACATGCCGACCAAACCGTAAATAATGGAGGGGATGCCGGAGAGCGTTTCGGCGGCGTACTCGATCATGCCCACGATCTTTTGATTGCCGGCGTATTCGGTGAGATAGATCGCAGCGCCGACACCCAGCGGCAACACGACCACCAACGTGGCAAGGATGATATAAACCGTATTTAAAATGTTCGGCAAAATGCCGATGGTTCCGTCGAGGTAGCTGGGTTTGGTGGACAACAGTTCCCATGTGATGTTGGGGATGCCCTTGATCAGAACATAGCTAACCAAAAAAAGCACCAGCGCTCCGGCAATCGAAACGGCAAGCCACATCAATACGCGCATCATGCCGATATACAACTTTCGTCTGGCCGGGAGTGAATTGTGTTGCATCTTTACGCCCCCTCCTTTTGCCCCTTGAGAAAGAAGTTCAAAGTCGCATTGATCAGCATAATAAACAGGAACAGCACCAAAGCAATGGAAAACAATGCTTGTTGCTGCAATCCGCTGGAATAGGCCATTTCGCTTGCAACAGCGGTTGTCAGGAAACGGACGCTCTGGAACAAGGACGGCATATTGGCGGCATTGCCGGATACCATCATAACCGCCATGGCCTCGCCGATCGCCCTGCCTACTCCCAGCACAACCGCGGTCGCAATACCGCTTTTTGCGGCCGGAACAGATACCCTGAAGTATGTTTCAATGGGGGTTGCTCCAAGAGCCAGCGAAGCATCTTCATATTCCTTGGGGACGGCTTCGAGGGATGTCATGGAAACCTTGATGATGGAGGGCAGGATCATGACCGCCAGCACAATGATGGCGGCCAACAAACTCGCGCCGTCCGGCACGTTGAAGACTTTACGAATCCCCGGAACCAGCACCATCATCCCTACGAAACCGTAAACCACGGAGGGAATACCTGCCAGCAAACTGATAGCGTTTTCCATTACGGTTTTAAACCTCGTCGGTGCCTGCTTGGCGAGATATACCGCAGTAAAGAAACCGATGGGAACACCGATCAGAATAGCTCCTGCCGTACCATAGATGCTGGTTAGAATGAAGGGAAGAATGCCATATTTCGGTTCGGCGGCGGTGGATGCCCATTTGGGGCCGAACAGGAAATCAACCAAGCCGATCTCTCGGATCGCCGGGATGCCGGAAACAATTAAATATACTGTAATCAGCAAAACGCATCCGACCGTCACCAGTCCTAAAATAAGAAATATGCCGTGAATGACGTTTTCAATCAACTTCTTTTTGTTTTTTATTGCCATCACCTCTCATACCTTTAAGCGGCGGCATATTCGCCGCCGCTTAAATCATAACATAAAAAGCGTTTCTTTCCTGTCGGTGTTACTTTGCAGGAACGACACCGGAAGAGGTGATGATTTCGTTCGCGGCGGCAGAGGTGATATAGTCAAAGAACTTCTGGGCGGTTGCGGAAAGCTTGGTGTCTTTCTTTGTGACCAGCACAAAGGGGCGCTGCACAGCATAACTGCCGTCCTTGACCGTGGTCTCACTGGGAGCCACGCCACCCACGGAAATCGCCTTAACGCTGTCTTTGACGGAAGCGAGAGAAGCGTAGCCAATGGCGCTGGGGTTGCTGGCAACGGTCGTGATTACGTCGCCGGTCGAGGTCAGTTCCTGCCTGTACTGACAGGTGTCTTTGGTATCGGTGATGGATTCAAAACCGTCACGGGTACCGGATCCGGCTTCACGGCCGATCAGAACGATCGCTTCATCATTACCGCCGACTTCGTTCCAGTTGGTAATCTTACCGGTATAAATTTCGGCAATTTGCTCCAGTGTAAGATCCGCTACAGAATTTGCCGGGTTGACAATGATGGCGATGCCGTCATAAGCCAGAACCGTCTCGATCAGGCCGTCGGCCTTTTCGGCTTCTTTCAGACTACGGCTGGAAAGACCGATGTCGCAGCGTCCTTCCAGAACCGCTTTGATGCCGGAACCGGAGCCGGTGGGGTTGTAAGTAAAGGTTACGTTCTTATTGTTCTTTTCGAAGGCTTCTCCCAGAGCACCGATAACCTTTTCCATGGAAGTGGATCCGTCGGTGGAAACCGAGCCGCCCTTTTCGGCGCATCCGGTCAGAGCGCCAAGCAACAAGGTTGCGATCAGAACAAAATAAATCAGTTTTTTCATGTTTTTCATGTCGGTACACTCCTTTTTAATGTATGGTTTCTTTCTCCTATACTCACAAGGATACCGACCGAATGTAAAGTTAGAAAGACATGAGTTGTAAAATCGTTGTCAAATTTCACAGCTGTCGGATTTTTGTCGATTCCGGGCGCATTGATGGGCGTAAGGGCAGCCGATGCACTTTACGCCTCGTTTTTTTAATCTCACGGTCGCAAGGAGTGCTCCTACGATCATGAGCACGACTATACCAATAACGATCCACGTTGCCCACATACTTACGCACCGGCCTTCATTTCTGTTTTGGCCTCAATGGTTGCCTTTCTTCCGCCTCGTGCCATCAGTCCGCCGATGACGGCAAAGATGACCAGTACCGCGATCAAGCCGCCGGCAAAACCGTTGCCAAGGCTTCCGGTTGTGATCCAGGAACCGATCTGGTACACACAGAATGCTAAGGTATAACCCACAGAAAGCTGGAACCCGATCGCTCCCCACGTCCATTTGGCAGAGTTGACCTCAGCGCGTATTGCTCCGATTGCCGCAAAGCAGGGCGGGGTGAACAAGTTGAAGATCAGATAAGAAAGAGCCACAACGGGGGTGATGGCAAAAGCCGCTGCGACGCCGCCGGCTGCTCCGGCTTCACCGATCAACGACAGCTCTTCCGTGCTGATGAAGTTTGCGATGCCGAAGGTGACCGCCAGCGTGCCAACGACGTTCTCTTTGGCGATGAACCCGGTGACGGCGGCCGCGGCGAATTGCCAAATACCGAAGCCAAGAGGGATAAACAACAAAGAAATCGGACCGGCGA
>JAAYNF010000067.1 GCA_012520975.1 Clostridiaceae bacterium
AACCCTTTGTCTATATGATGAATTCCGGCCAAAAATGCCCGGACAACATCAGGAAGACCCCGGCCAAACTGGCCGATCGTCTGCGCGGGCTGCGGATTATCTGCCCGCCACTGGGAACCTATCAACCGATCAATGACTCAATGGTCATTCACCCCGCGCTCAGCGAATTGACCGCTTGGGTTATTGATTCAATTGATTGGACGGATACCAGGCGATAAAATCAATCTTGGCGCAAAGCTTTTTCGAGCCTTGCTTCTGTTGCTTCCTTTTCTGCAGATGCCATCAGCCTAAGACCGATGGCACCGGTAGGACAGGAAGCGACGCAAGGTGGTACCGTAATCTCTTGGACATTACAGTCGGCTAAGCGTTCGTTGACACATAGATCACACTTTTGCATGATACCTTTAGAATCGAATTGCGGAACGCCGAAGGGACAAGCTGCCAGGCACGCTTGACAACCAATGCATTGTTCACTGTGAACCAAGACAA
Source organism: Clostridiaceae bacterium (assembly GCA_012520975.1). Classification (GTDB taxonomy): domain Bacteria; phylum Bacillota; class Clostridia; order Saccharofermentanales; family UBA5734; genus UBA8949. The sequence continues at coordinate 490 of JAAYNF010000067.1, forward strand.
TACCATCCGTATCTCTTTTTTGAATCGCTCCGGCCGGACAGGCTGAAATACAGGCAGGTTCGGCACAGTGCTGACAGACCACAGTGATACCCGAGCTTTTAAGATCCGGATATTGACCGTGCCAAATATTTGATACCCATCGCCATTTGACTCCGGCCTCAACACCTCGCCAGGCTTTGCAGGCGGCTTCACAAGCGTGGCATTGGACACAGGCAGCCTCATGAAAAGTAAACCCCCATTGTTGATCCGTCATTCCAGGCTCACCTCCACGAGGGTCTGGCTGCTCATTGCGGTCACCAGCGGATCGTATGCTTTGGCCGGGTCAACGCTATAAAGGAGATTGACATTGGCGCCACCGTCCAATAACGGCATATCTGCCATACCGAGCTCCTGACATCCCTGCCACCAACCGTGGAGCAGCATGACGGTGTCCGGTCGGATGCCCGGAAAATATTCGGCTTTGACCCTGATCCAGCCATGGGGCGATTCCACACGAACCCAATCCCCATCTGCGATACCCCTGACCGCAGCCGTTTCCGGATGAATGTGCAGCGTCGGCTCAGGGGTCATTTCACGTAAGAGCGGAACGTTTCGCTGCCAGGATGCCGTGAAGTTTTTTGAGGTGTGATAGTCCGAGAGAACCAGCGGGTAACGCCCTGTCAGTTCCGGTGTCCCGGTCAGGCTTTCCGGTGGCTCGCGCCACTCGGGCATAGGATTATAACCCGCGGCGGCAAACGTCGTATTGTAAAGAGCTGCTTTCCCTTGCGGCAGGAACGGATCCCGGCCGATCCGCGGACTCGGAGCACTAAAAGCCCGGGCATAGTTTTCAAATGTTCGGCCTGTGCCGTCCGGAGTGTAAACAATTCCGGTCGGATATTGCCGCAACTGCTCTATGCTGAGATTAAATGGTTGCAGCTGATAGTTCTGGCAGGCTTCAAGGTCCCCGTGCCAGAAATCGTCACCGTAGCCCATCCGGACACCAAGATCAAGAAAAAAGGCATAAATGGATTTGCAATCGTCCAGAGGCTCGACAACCTTGTTCCGCGCCATCAGCCAAGGGCCACGCGTTTCAAAGGGATGGTCCGATTCAAAAGTTGTCGCATTGGGCACAACAATATCAGCATAGTCCATATCGGCGGTACGCATCACATCAACCACCACGTAAAAATCTACTTTTTGCAATGCTTCAATGACCTGCCGCGGCCCGCGGGTACTAACAACCGGTTGAGTGCCCGGGGCAATAATTGTTCGGATGGGATAGGGTTTTTCGGTCAAAACGCTTTCGAAGATGCGATAATATGCTGAAGAAGTACCCTCCAAAAACGGCTGAAATTCTTTGGGAAATTCCGGAGCCACCAATTTGTCGACCAAAGCCGGTGTGTATCGCTCCGGCATATTGAGCGATCGCGGCCGCGGAATGCCCGACAAGCTACCCATGGGGCCGCCGCCCAGCAAATTACCACCCGGACGATCCAAATGGCCGGTAATCGCCATCAGGATGGCCACGGCCCGAATGGCATCGTTGGATGACGGTGCGTGCTCGACACCATTGCCAAGATCGATGGCAGCTGCCGGCGTCCGGGCATAAAGTCGAGCGACCTGACAAATTTGCTCTGCCGGCACACCGGTGATTTTTTCTCCCCACACCGGGGGATATTGGCGAATGTGCTCCTGCAGCTCG
>JAAYNF010000068.1 GCA_012520975.1 Clostridiaceae bacterium
AATGGTCATGTCTGGATCTGGTATAGGAAACCGAACTTAAACGGAACCCCGTTTGAAGAGTTGAATACCGTCAACATTAATGGAATCACTTGGAAATAGAGTCGATGGCATGATCCCGTTTGATTTCGAAGGAGCAATCTTGATGATAAAAACAAGAGCGTATAAAAATAAACCCGGTAAAACCGGTATGACCCTGGTGGAGATTATTTTGGCAATGGCCATCCTGAGTCTGGTTATCATTTTGATGACACCGGTCCTGGTCAGCGGTTTTAACATGATAACCCTCTCCGGCAACCGCCATATCAATGCAAAAAGTGTTGCCGGAGAGGTGGAGAACAATTTGGCCGGTGAAACCGTAACCGCCAGTCTCCATGATATCAGCATCCAGCTTCCGGGCGATATTGTGGTTGACGGCAAAAGCTATACCCTGAGTCAAGGCAATGGCGCACGACAGGTTGACCTGAATGGATATATTATTGATTCCATTCCGTTCTTTGATCCGATCGGTAACGCAGAAGAAAGTTTACCGGTTACTGTTGATGTATCCGGTTGGCGTAGCGATGCTCCCTATGGTGTTCTGCAAAAGACCACATCGGCAATGGAGTATCGGATCTATCGAGTCGGCAGCCCTCCCCCCCAGAACAGCTGGATAACTTGTAGCGAACTACAGACCCGGATTTGGATTGAAGAGGTTCCCATCAGCAATAATGCTCAGGACAAGGGTTATCAAGTTGATGTCCAGCTAATAGGTGACGACACCAGCAGAAAGAAGCTAGATATCCGGCAGGCTCCTCCAGTTTTCTTCAATTCGAAAAATAAACAAACTGTTTTTTATATCTATAACCCTGATCTCACAAGCCGTGATGTACGGGTTGAGGACAAAATCGAGCTATTCCGGCCGCAGCAAAAACTTTGGGAATCGATTGAATCATCAAAACAGAAATTTAAGGACCTCGATACCGAAAATATCTATGTCCGTTATGCCGCCAGCAGCAGCTTGGCACCTTCCCTACCGCGTCACGTCAAGTCTGGTTAAAGAGAGGCACACTGAGATGTTGAAACATACAAAAAAAGGCCTCACATTGGTTGAACTCATCCTTGTCGTGGCGATTTTAGGCATTGTCGGCGCCGCCATCATGACGATTTTTCAATTTATCACACGTTCTTATACCACCTCTGATTTGCGCTCACGACAGCAATACGAGGCCCGTATGGCGATGGATCAGGTCAAAAAAAAGCTCGGTATCGCTAAAAATGTCATCATTCGGGATGTGATTCCGGAGACACTGCCACCCGATGGCGGATATTGCTATTATGACTCCGCCGCATGTTTGCTTCGTTTGCGTTCCATTGATGGCGAACGAGAATTTAACCTGATCGCTAATTTGCCCGCGCATTTGCCTATTAAAGTTCATTTTAAGCCGGTCAATGTTGGTGATTCCTATGATACGGTTCGTCTGGAATGGCAGATCGGCGATTACAGTTTAAGCACCGATGTTTTCATTCAAAACAGGGCTGCGCATTTCGGCAGCGTCATAACAAGCTATGATGCCAACAGTGATGACGCACCACCTGGAATCTTTATCGCATTTGATTAATTCTTCCAAGGTAAAATACAAAACAGGCGGCTGAATTGCCGCCTGTTTTGTATTTTACGAGCTTCATTTTGGAAACAACTACGCTGTCTCTGGTTCGGTCTCGTCCTCCAAAGTTTCGGTAGGTTCAGTCTCCGGTTCCGGTGGCGAGATAAAAGGATTTTCCGTGGTTGACACGAGAGCCTTGCGCATCCAAGTGTTGAGAGGATCTTGTCCCTCAACCAGTTTTTCAATGCCGTAATAATTGATCGCAAACGCGACGCTCAGCAAGTTTTCACCGGTTTCTTCATCCTGCTGCGCAGGTGACATACTCATATTGGTGATAGTGATGTGCCGGCCAAGACTATGGAAATCATCGATCAGCGCCCTGATCTGCTCGTAGCCGGCAACAGCGTTAATCTGGATTGTATGAACCTCGACGATATCATCGTTGGCATCGCCTTTTGATGGCTCGGCGTCGTCCTCATCCGGTTCCGCCGGCGTTTTTTCCTTAAGCAGACGATAAGCCACGGCTATTTCCTTGAGCCGGTAAGAAAGGTCGCCGATTTCGACCTGCGTCGGCTGCAAAAGCTCCGAAGCGTTTGGCATCGGAGAATAGCTTTGCGGACTAAATCCGTGCTTAAGCATCATCTCGTGGGTAAAAACCAATAGGGCATCCGGAGCGACACCGTTAAGAAACGGTTCGGACAACCCGTCGATCGCGGCCAGATTTTCCTCAATGGTCTTCTCAAGATTCTTTGCCGTGGCCAGATTGAAATAAATGGTCTGGTACTCATTTTCCAGGCTGGCCTCTTTTTCCGAAAGCTCGGTTAAACGCGCAAGGCCCGGCGACAGGATCAGGCGATATTCAACGAAAAAAAGCGCGATGATAATCAGGAAAGTCAGCATGATGATTTCTCGTTTGGTCAGTTTCATTGCTGATCACCTCCGGCCAACAGGCAAATGATGCTGA
>JAAYNF010000069.1 GCA_012520975.1 Clostridiaceae bacterium
ATTAGCCTTGGTTCTATCCCCCGTTCGTACCACATCGTGCTTTTCACTCTACGATTAATGAACACGATCGATCCTTGTTGTTCGTCAGAAACAATTCCTTCCGGCGAATAATGAAAATACCAATCATACCTGTGGCGACTCATTGCAAAGAAAGTATCATGTATCAAACATATCGATCTTCCAAGCTGAATGATTTCTCGTTCAACCAAAACAGGCTTTAGAGAATTGGCAAGATATCCAAGACTGCTTCCCTTTGCATAGTTCCAATCATTCTTAGTAATGAGAAACCGATCACCCGGCATATCATACCGAGTATACTTCCAAGTACTTCCATACTGAGCTGATCCATGAGTATCCACGATAATCGTTGAATGGCTTTCAGCTTCTTTCAGCGTCCTTCGCTCGGATGTCTCACAGTATGTGAATCGCCCACTATCAACAAGAACATCAGATCCATGAGCAACTAAATCAATATGTAGCAAGTCGGCATGTCCATGCCCGCTACCTAAAGGTCCGCATCTGAAATGACAACAGCTATCTTCTTCACTCCATCCTGTTCTTAGATATATATTACCACTGGCAATGCCTCCAAAAGAAAGGAAAGAAGGCTGTGCAATCATTTGTTTTTCATATGCTTTACGGGAATCCGGACTTTCAAAAAAGCTAAGATATGGTTCCAGCACCGGGAAACACCCTACCCTAAGCGTTGAATCATTCAAAAGATAGGACGCTCGGGTCAGCACATCTCGAAGATCCGTATTGTCCGAGTCACTCTGGAGAAACTGATGACGGTTTGGCTTCATACTCCCAAGCATGAACTGCGCCATGCTTTTAGCCCCATGAATAAGGCGATCATCCAGAGTCCAATTATGTCGTTTAGAAGCATGAATCATTGAAAGCAAAGCGGATAAAACCTCAGCGTGGTATAAAGGCGATTGTTCCCAATGCATTCCATCCGGAAGAATCTGATATTGGATGGATTCACAAACCCTGTTCTCGGCGAGTCGAGCACGTTCACTATCATCAATATATAAAGCACTTTTAAAGAGTCCCGCATTACCGATTATTCCCCAGTTTGAAAACAGTAAAAACGGAGAATCTTGAAGAGCGAGATACTCAACATGAGATGATATTCCCTCTCTAATAAAGGAATCCGCCTCAATCTCCAATAGAATGAGTGCATCAATCCAATTCATTACCCTCATTGCCGCATCAAGGCTGCGCCAAGAGGTTGATTCTCGTTCGATTATATGAGGAGCATGTGTAAGAAAATCACGAATATACCAGAGAGCTTTTTGCGCATAACGTGGGTCATTTGTAATTTTTGACGCTTGAGCGAGATGCAACACAAAGCTATGTCGACTGAGCATATAGGTCCATTCCGGATCATCCGCAAGTTGGAAATTCCAATCAATTTCATTATCAAAGGTATGGCTCACCCAAGTCGTTTCCATATCCCATGGCATTGAAAATTGAAATTCTTGAACAAGAGCTCGATTTGCATGCTCCATCAACAGTTCCAAATATTCGGGGAAATATGTATTCAGATATTCGTATAACACATCCAATCACCAATAGGACTGCCACGGCCGACTAGCCCGGGTCAGGGCCTCGACATAAAAATAATCACCCCACACCAAGCATTCATCAACACCACGATCCTTGCATGTATTATAAGGAGATTGTTTTGCATAGGTGCCATGAAGGAGTTGACCATTTGACAACTTAGAATCCTTTACGGAACAGGTGCGGAATAAAACTCCCAAAAGTTTTAATGCAGTTTCGTGATACCGAGATCGCCCTTCATGCTCCTCAAGATATTGAACCATCTCTAAAATCCCACAAACAGTGATGGCGGAAGCGGAAGAATCGCGGCTTTCTTTTGATCCCGTTTTAAAATCAAAATCCCAATATGGCAACCAATCCTCAGGTAAGTGGTTTATGAAATAATCCGTAACTCGAAAGAACAGTTCTTTATACGCAGGGTTCTTCGTATAACGATACATCAAAGCGGTCCCATACACTCCCCAAGCCTGACCTCGAGCCCATGCAGATCCATCGCGATATCCTTGAGCGGTAACCCCGCGCAAAGGCTCTCCGGTAGTTCGATCAAAGTAATATGTATGGTAGGTTGAATCGTCATCACGGAGCACATGGGCCATTGAGGTGATACTGTGCTGAACAGCTTTTTGAGCGTATTCGGGATTCCCCGTTTCTTTTGTTGCCCAAAACAGCAACGGTAAATTTAACAAACAATCAATAATAAGGCGATAATTTGTAGGGTCATCCAATGCACCCCAAGCCTGAAAAAACTGGCCTTTTTCATGAAATCTTGTGAGAAGATGATCTGCGGCCATTAATGCTGCCTGCCGTCCAATCTCACTTCCGGTCAACTTGAAGGCGGCGACACATGAAGGGGAATACAAAAAGCCCATATCATGGTGGTCAACATCGACCTTGTCTTCTATTCTTTTGAGAAAACTTTGGACTTGCAGCAAGGCGGCTCGCTTAATATCCTCATTCTTTGAATGTTCCCAACCCAACCATAATTCTCCTGTCCAAAATCCGGTGGTCCACTCAACATTCTCACTTTGTTGATACCAGTTCTTCACGCTATGAGAATATTTAAACGATGTTGTAAATTGAGGCAAACATGCCACCATATTTTCGACCGCAATATCCAAAGCCGTCTGCAGTTCCGACGTAGTTATGGGAGAAAGATCCATGCTCTTACCTTCCTAAATTGTTATGCTTTTACTGGCAATTTCTTCCATCATATTCAAATCCAATATCAATCCAAATCCGTGGTTGTTTGGCTTCAGCTCGATGAAACTCCCGCTCTGTTTGGTTGCACTTGATTGAATCGCCTCTTTGTATCGATCGCTGTCGTTCTCTTTCTCTACGGCTTCGACCCAAGACGCTCCAAGGCCAATCGCGATCTGTTGCCAAATTGTACATCCCGGACCAATCAGGCTGTCATCGCCAATCATGAGCCCTGCTCCAAATGATTGCACTTTTCCAGCCAACTCAATTGCATCGATAATAGAGGCCATAGACCCAGGATGGATGTTATAAAACCTGCCCATCCCTTTGCAGAGTGTCTTGTTAGCCAATCGGGCAGGACGAAGTGGATAATCCGGGATGATGGCAAGCTCCGGACACTTCGCTTGCAAAGCAACCCAACCCTCAATCGTAAGCCTGCCAGGGTCTTCACACGCATCCAACCCCACCGAAGCGAGGGTATGCATAGCCTGCTCAACCTCTTCGATGGTGACATCAAACTCTTTAGGACAATACCCACAGTTTACATCACCGAGCAAAAAGGTGTTTTCTTTAGGAGCATATCTTCGGACTAATTTAATTATTGATTGATCTAAATCCAAGTCTCCAAATAATTTGACTTTGACTACTTCGGCTTGACGTGTTTCTATCGCATGCCGGATGCTTGACCCCACAACAGCTAAATCATCACTTAGTATTACCCATGCACCGGCAACAGGATTCGTTTTATGCAATCCCAGCAGCTGCAATGCAGAAACTCTACCTAATTTACCGGCCAAATCGAACAACGCCATTTCAATCGCTTCTGTCAAGCGATCACGCCAGAGCCCGAGATTCAAGCGAACCATCGCAAGAGCATCTTCAAGCGATCGCCCTTTAAGCTGTGCCAGCACTGCAAGCCATGAGTCGATTGGCACATCCGGATTATTAACGGAAACAATGTTTTCTCCCCATCCTTGATGGGCATTACTCTCAAGACAAATGAATACATGCTGTCTATTTCGCCATGTTCCAAAACTAAAAGCCCTCAACGCTTCAACTTCCATCAGATATACATGAATCCTTTCTATTGGTTGGGTAAAGCCTTTCAACATTGTCATGATCACTCCAAGTGCTCCAAGAATGCATCGCCTGTTGCAATCAGCCAATTCTTCAGTTGGCTTTCAACAGCCATAGGGGTTGTAACGATCGTAGGACTCAACTGGTCCGGATCGGTAGCTAAATCATAGAAATATCGGTTTAAGTGCGGACTCGGAGTATAACCGACATCAACCACATACGTACTGGCATATGCACGAACCGCTCTCCACCCAAACTGTCTGGGATCAGCACCCGCTCGCTTGAATTCCTCAAGGAAAACATCTCGTCCCGGACATGCCGCTATATAGCAAACCTTCTCTTTATCTGTTGTTCCTTCAAGGATGGATTGAGCGCAGGAGACACCGCTCATCGATTCAGGAGATTCAATATCCAGAAGATCAAGAATTGTTGGTGCAATATCAGGACTTCCAATAACGGTACCGGTTTTTCCGGGAGGAAGATCCATACCGCCAAAGATTAAAGGCACCCCTATGGATTCTTCAAACCATACATGCTTTCCAATGAGTTGATGACTGGCAAGCATGTCTCCATGGTCTGCTGTGAGAACGACAAGAGTGTCTTTCAATAGATCGTTTTCCGTTAAGAATTCGATAATCCGACCGAATTGATCATCAAGACCGGTGATCGCGGCATAATATCCTTTTTGCAATTCATTGAACGCTTCTTGATCAAGCGGAAATGCTTCCTCCGTATGATGGTGTACATCACCAAGTTTAACGTTCGGCTTTCGTGACAGCTTTTTCGATTCATAAAATGATTTATATTGCTCGGGTGCCGTGTCATACGGATTGTGGGGAGGATTCCATGAAAGAAATAGGGCAAACGGTTGTTCCTTGCTCCTATTATTCAAATACTCTAAGACAATATCAGTTTCGTGGATCGGCGACCAAGTATCAGAGTATATCGCCTCTGCATCATCATTCCAATAATGAGGATGAGTGTGGTTATCACATGCATTGTATGCATACCAGAAATCAAATCCGTGACGCCTCGGACCTGGGGGGGTGTATGCATCCCAATTCTTTGCCCCTGACTTTGGAGTTTTGGTATGATTTGCTTCAGGCTCATCCAAATGCCACTTTCCGATGTATGCTGTCTGGTATCCTTCCTTTTTAAGCACATCGCTGATACAGATTTCATCATCCCTGAGCCGGATATCCGTTCCAATCTTACAATTTGTAAAAACGCCCGTTTCAAGAGGGTGTTTTCCGGTGAGTAAACTGGCTCGGGCAGGAGAGCACAACGGTGCAGTACTTACGCCATTCGTACAGATGACAGAGTTATGAGCAAAAGTATCTATATGCTCGGTAAGAACGGGCTCTTCACCCATAAACCCAACAGCACTTCTTCGCCATTGATCGGCAAAAACAAAAAGTAAATTCTTTTTCAATTCCATCTCCGATTATAATCAATCCAATCATTCTGATTTTTTGCCCATGTACTCAATTGTCGGTGCAAATCATACTCTCGTTCTCTAAGGTGAGCCTGACCACTCAGGTTTACTAATTCATCAGGGTCCGAAACCAAGTCAAACAACTCCGCCTCTTCTCCATCCCAAATATATTTCCATCCCCCCTCAACAATCATTCGACGTATATCACCGAGGGCATGATTGCCGTTGTACACTGCAAAAACCGGACTGGGGCTAAGGGGTTCACCATTCAAAAAGCTGTCAGCATGGGATTGCCCTTCAAACGTTTGGTCAACATCCACTTCAAGCAAATCCAAAATCGTCGGAACAAAATCCAAGTGCGAGATTGGGGTATCAATACGGTTTTGCTTAAGCCCCTTCATTCTAAAAACAGCAGGAACCCTGATAGCACTTTCATACATTTCCATCTTTTGATAATTTCCGTGCTCCCCAAGCTGTTCCCCATGATCAGCGGTGCAAACGATGAGAGTCTCTTCAAACAATGAAGTTTCTTTTAGTGCAGCAACCACCCTGCCAAGCTGTTCATCAGCTAAGTTGGTTAGTGAATAATGAGCAGCCCAAGCTTCTTTCCATATATCAGGATCAGTCAACTTCCCAAGTTGAGCTGACGCTCCGTATTTCCTCCCTTGTGCCCCATTCTTCGGAGGCTTAAGAAACGAAGGAGGAAATTTCACCTTATCCGGATCAAACTTTGCCCGGTATGCCGGAGGAACCACAAGAGGCGGATGTGGCGCCCACAGACAAATGAATAATGCAAACGGTTTGGTATGCTCTTTGCGTATATATTCGACTGCTCTCGTTGTAAACCAAACATCCTTAAAGAGCGACAAATCGTTGTCAAACGAACGTACCACCGCGTTGGAATAGAGTTTTTTTCGATATTCCCCATTGGCATATTCATTGATTTCAGAACGTTGCGATGAGTCCGGCACAACCGATACGCCATGTTCTCTTGCATGCCGCTCGTAGCTTTCATCATCTTCCCATGCTGCAAATGGAATCGATTCTTTGAGCGGTGGGTCAAGACTTATATGATTCACCCCTATATGGGCAACATCATAACCCTCTTCATGCAACATCTTGTGGAGACTCGTATGATTTTGGGCTAAGACGCCCGGCAAATCATTAAGAATCATCTTGTTTTTTAGTGGATTTATTCCCGTAGCAAGCGATGTCCTTGAAGGCACGCAAAGAGGGCATGATGAGTAGGTTCGGGCAAGATGAATCCCATCCATAGCCAAAGCATTCCAGGTGGGCGTTACCAGTTGGTCCCCAATATCGGCAAACAGCGTATCAAACCGTTGTTGATCGGTCATAAAAAAAACAAGATTTTTTTTCATCAGCAACCGGCGGCCTACCACAAAGGTAAGCCGCCTCTCCTTTAGTCGTTATTACAGTGAAAGATATCGTTCGTATGCATCTGAATAGATTTTTACATATCTGTCCAAGCCCATCTGTTGGAGCCGGCGAACATATCCATCCCATTCGCGCTCTATTCCACCGTTAACAATCCAGTTAGCGTAGTTCTGATTTACAAATGCGACAATGTCTGTTTCAAGAACGGCAATCTCCGCAACTTCTGATTCAGTAAAATACACCTCCGGATATACTTCATCGGCTGGAACGTTGTATGGAGCATAGAACTTGTCTAATTCCGCCCTTTCCCGCAAGTTGACGTTGAGATTAAGCTTCGATGCAATTTCCATCGTAACCGCACTCACGCTGTTCACTCCGGGAGAATAATCATGAATCATTTCGGTGAATGTTTTCCCCGCAGGAACTTCCAAATAGTCATAACGGCCATCAGCAGTACGATATAACGTGCGACCGAGCAAACCCTGATCAATTTGGAGGGAGGTTTCGGGAACGAAGTGTAAATCAACCCAACGCATCAGCGCTTCAGGATTTTTACAGGCATTTGTGATTGCAAACGAGCCTTTTGAGTTGATATACGAGGTATAAGTGTTCCAAATCTGTTTTCCGTCAGCACCCTTCAGTGGAGCAAGAGCGACGAAATCATTCTTATTGGCTCCTGCGGCAGAAGAGAGACTCCAGGCGATGAAAGCTCCGATGTTCTTATCCGGTGCTTGGATTTTTGCTCGGAACACACTAAAGCTATGCGTAAACGCTTCTTTGTCCATCAAACCCTTTTTATGCAGCTCATGGAAATATTGGATGGCCTGCTTATATGGTTCAGTAACCGCTGTATAAACAACTTGATTATTCTTGACAATCAAATGGTTAACCCGATCTACCTGTCCGAAACTTCCGAACATTGAGAATAATCCATTTTCCTTGGTGTTATAGAGGAAGCTGAAGGGAATCTCATCAGCTATACCATTGCCATTCATATCATTTGCTTTGAATGCCTCAAGAACTCGTTCAAACTCTGACAAGGTTGTAGGAATAGCGAGTCCCAGCTTATCCAACCAGGTCTTGTTGATAAACAATTTGTCGTGAGTAACCGGTGAAAGCTCAGTAATATTCGGCAGAGAATAAATATGCCCATCCGGTGCTGTCAACAATTTGCGGTAGCTTTCATTTTCTAATAACTTTTTTACATTAGGAGCGTATTCGGCAATCAAGCCTTCAAGCGGGATAAGCAACCCTTGAGAAGCATACTTAATTACATCGATATCCGTAAGAATTGCTTGTCCGTAGAAAGCATCAGGAAGATCACCTGCAAATATGAGGCCTTTCTTTTCTTTCCAGCCATCGTCACTGCTCATATTCCAATCAATATGGATGTTCGTTTCCTTTTCAAGATTCTGAAAGAATTCCAGATTGGCAAAGTTTTTATTGTGTCTTGTCTTTGCCGCAACTTCAAAACTTACAACCTCATTCGTGATTGGCAATCCTGTTCGATTTACTACTACTTTTTGTTCTGTAGCAGTATCTTTGACATCTTTTGATCCTTGGGCGAACCCAACCGACACCGCACAAAGCAAGATAATACAGATTAATCCTACCTTTTTCATTGCTTTCCTCCATTAGTTATTTGTAAAAATCAACCTTTTACTGAGCCGATCATTACTCCCTTAGCAAAGTATTTCTGCAGGAATGGATATATGACGAGCACAGGAAGTGTCGTCACGATAATCAAACCATATTTTATGAGCTCTGCTGCTCGCTGTTGCTCAAGCAAACTCTCTACGTCTCCCATCATGTCCGCTGCTGCTTGGTTTTGAACCAAAATTCCCCTCAATACAAGCTGCAAGGGATACAAGGACTCATCTTTAAGATAAATGAGTCCGTTCATGAATTCATTCCAGTGAGCCACACCGTAATAAAGCACAAGAACCGAAATAATCGTTTTTGAAAGCGGGAACACTACCTTGAAAAGAAAAGTGAAGTGAGAACATCCGTCGATGGACGCAGCTTCAAAGAGCTCTTCCGGAATCGAGTATTTGATATTGGTTCTGGCAATAATCACGTTAAAGACATTCACGGCCGGGAGGAGAATCATAACAAACGGGGTGTTATAGAGGTTTAAGCTCCGCATTAAAAGATATGTGGGAATCAATCCTCCGGAAAAATAGATTGTGAACATCATGAAAAAGGTTAATGGCTTTCTCATAAAGAATTCTTTTCGGGAGAGTGGATACGCAAGAAACATTGTCAGCACTATATTAATTGTTGTTCCAAAGACTGTATAAAAAATTGTATTTTTATAAGCATTCCATATTGAGGTTTCCGCAAAAATACGCTGGTAACCTGTTGTGTTGAACCCAACAGGAAAAAGAAGCACTTTTCCTGTATTAATTGCATCCGGCTCGGAGAACGAGGCAATAACGATGAAATACAGAGGATAGAGCACCGCAAGCGTAATCAGCACCAAAAGAGAGATATTTATAAAATCAAAAATTACGTCTGTTTTATCTTTAAAACTAATTTTCATAATCAACCTACCAAAGACTATGTTCACTTGTCTTTTGAGCAAGCTTATTGACGCTGACTAATAAAATGATATTAATCACATTGTTGAAAAGCCCAATCGCAGCAGAATAACTGAACTGGGCATCGATGAGACCAACTTTGTAGATGTATGTTGGTATTATTTCGCTCGCACTTATGTTAAGACCGTTTTGCATGAGGTATGCTTTTTGGAATCCGATATTCATAATCTTTCCAATCTCCAGAATAAACATGGTGATGGCTGTGGGTAATATTCCTGGAAGATCGATGTGGCGAACGATTTGAAACTTACTTGCCCCATCAATCTGGGCTGCTTCATATAAATCGGGGCTAATCCCTGCTAAAGCCGCAATATAAATAATCGCACTCCACCCAGCGTTTTGCCATATTCCTGAAATAATAAATATCGGCCGAAACCATTTAGGATCACCGACAAAGAAAACAGGGTCCTTACCCAAGGCTTTAATAAAAAGATTAATGAG
>JAAYNF010000006.1 GCA_012520975.1 Clostridiaceae bacterium
ATCTGGCAGATTGAAGACGTTTTGACATTCATCAGGACCGTCGGCAATGTACCGGAGATGGAAAAGCGTATTGATGCCAGTGCCTACAGTGTGATCAAAAATCTGATGGGTCAGCTGCAGCAAAGCGACATCATCACCGACAGCGAAGATGAGGGCCGCTCGACCCTCAACACCATGATCACCGAACAGGTGGCCGCCAATCTCCGAGCCTACGGTGTCAATATTATTGCTGTGGAGATCAAGAGATATGACCTGCCGGAGGACAATACCACTGCGGTTTATTCTCGTATGATTTCGGAACGTTCCCAAATGGCGGCCGCCTATAAGGCTGATGGCGAATACGAAGCTGCCAAAATCCGCAATGAGACAGACAAAGAAGTTAGCATCCTGATCGCTACCGCTCAGGCTCAGGCCCAAAAATTGCGCGGCGAAGGCGAAGAAGAATACATGAAGACCCTGACCGAATTGTATAATGATCCGGAGAAGGCTGATTTTTATATTTTTGTCCGCCAATTGGAAGCTCTGAAGGTGTCCATGCAGGGTGAAAAAACGATCATTCTCGGCCCGGATTCGCCGCTGGCCCGGATTCTTAATCAGGCCGGATCCGAGTAACCGGAATCTTTGGCTTTTAGCAAGCATGGATGAGCGCAGACTGTTCATTGCCATTGCTCTGCCGACAGATGTTCAGGCAGCACTTTCACAGGTAGTGCAGGACCTGCGTTTGCGTGTGTCCGGCGGGCGTTGGGTTGCGCCCGGGAACCATCACATCACCTTACAGTTTCTTGGTGAGATACCAAAAGGCAAAGTGACGGAATTGGCGAATCTGATTCAAGAGGCGACAAAAGAAACCCCTCAGTTTGTTCTTCATCTGGAGGGAATCGGCTTATTTGGGCGCAGGCAAGGTGTCCTTTGGATGGGCGTTCGGCAAAACAAAATCTTGGCCGACTTGGTCGACAAGCTGAGATTCCGACTGGCTATGAGCGGTTTTGTCACCGAAAAACGGCCATACGTCCCTCATATCACGCTTGCGCGCCAAATCTCCCTCGCAGCGGACCCTGCCGAGTCTTGGTGTTGGTTGCCAATCAAATGTCCGGTGCATGAGATCGTGCTGATGGAAAGCCGGATTGAGCACTCTCGTCGGGTTTATCTGCCCCTTTACAGTCAGACCTTGACGGCTTTGCCAATCAGCGGATCATGAACCAAGCATGTCTTCAACGGTGTCGACGATCGCCTGAGCGGTCAAACCGAACTTTTCATATAAAATATGAGCGGGTGCGGATGCCCCGAATCGGTCAACGCCGATGACTTTGCCGTCCAGACCGACATAACGGTACCAAGGCATTGTGGCGCCGGCCTCAATGGCCAGACGCGCACGAACCGAAGAGGGCAAAACGGATTCTTGGTACTCTTTTGACTGCTCTTCAAAGATCTCCATGCTGGGCATGGAAACCACACGGACGGCGATGCCTTTTTCCGCCAAGCTGTCAGCCGCTTCAAGAATCAGCTTGACCTCGGATCCGGATGCCAGCAAGATGGCCGAAGGATTCGGGCAATCACGCAAAATATACCCGCCTTTGAGAGCCTCGCGACCGGTCTCGTCGTATGTAGGCAGATTTTGTCGGCTTAGGACAAGACAAGTCGGTCCTTGTCGGCGCAAGGCCGAAAGATAACCGGCGGCTGTTTCTTTGCCGTCGGCCGGACGATAGACCGTCATGCCCGGCGTTGCGCGCAGCGCGGTCAGATGTTCGATCGGTTCATGTGTAGGACCGTCCTCGCCGACACCAATGCTGTCATGGGTCATAATGTAGATAACCGGCAAGCCCATCAGCGCACTCAAGCGCATGGCTGCTTTGGCGTAATCGGTGAAAACAAAAAACGTAGCACAAAACGGCCGCAGACCACCATGCAACGCCATGCCGTTAGCCGCAGCGGCCATGGCAAATTCACGGACGCCGAAACGAATGTTGCTGCCGCTGAAGTCGTCGGCAGAGATCCAACCGCGGCCCTTCAGCTCGGTTTTGTTCGAAGGTGCCAAGTCAGCGCTGCCGCCGATCAGGTTGGGCAGCAGGTCGGCTAAGCGATTCAAAACGACACCGCTGGTTGAGCGGGTTGCCTGGGGTCCGGCAAAAGACCAAAACTCGTCATCATTTTCCAGATCAGGCAGGTCAGCGCTGTAGCATGCTTTCAGTTCGGCGAAAAGCTTCGGATAAGCAGCTTGATAGCTTTCCATCAACCGGTCCCAAGCTTTTTGGCTTTGGCCTAGTTCTGCTTTAACCTCGGCCATATAGTCGGTCAGCTCGGCCGGGACATCGAAAGCTTGACTGCTTGGCCAGCCCAAATAAGCCTTTGTCTTGGCAATATTGTCTTCACCCAGCGGCTCACCGTGTGTCTTGGCCTGACCGGCAAGGGGAGAGCCGTAGCCGATTTGTGTTTTGACAATGATCATTGACGGCCGTGAGCGATCGGCTTTGGCGGCTTCAATGGCCCGGCCGATCGCCAGGCGATCATTGCCGTCGTCGACCTTGATTACCTGCCAGCCGTAGGCTTCATGCCGCTTGCCGACATTTTCCCTGAAGGCCATGTCCGTGTCACCCTCAATGGTAATATTATTGCTGTCGTAGAAAACAATCAGCTTGGACAATCCCAGTGTTCCGGCCAAAGAAGCCGCCTCGGAAGCAACGCCCTCCATCATGCAGCCATCACCGGTCAGCACATAAGTGTAGTGATCAATGATCGGATGGTTTTCACGATTGAAGCGAGCCGCCAGATGCGCTTCGGCGATGGCCATCCCGACAGCGGTGGCCAAACCTTGGCCGAGAGGACCGGTGGTCATCTCAACGCCCGGGGTTTCTCGCCATTCCGGATGTCCGGGTGTCCGGCTGCCCCATTGGCGGAAAGCTTTAAGATCGTCCAGCTCAAGACCATAGCCGAATAAATAGAGCAGAGAATAAAGCAACATCGATGCATGACCGGCGCTCAGGACAAAGCGATCACGATTGATCCATAACGGATCAGCCGGATTATGCTTCATATGATTGGCCCAGAGCTCGTAAGCAATCGGTGCGGCGCCAAGAGGCATGCCGGGGTGGCCGGATTTGGCTTTTTGTATCCCTTCGATGGATAGCACACGAACGGCGCTGACGGCCAATTGATCCATTTGCTCTTTAAAATTCATAGGATTCACCTCACTGTTTAGACACAAGTTGTACACTTGAAAGCATACCATGATTTACCCGACGGGTCGATAAGCATCGGGAAAAAGATGAAAAAATAATGCCAATCAAAACCAAATGGCCGTTGTTTCTTCTTGTGGAAGGCTTGTGCTATGCTGCATGGAGAAATGACGGCCGCCATCGCCGGCCGGTTGAAAAATATTTTGCTTGATCTATAATAAATAGCGTTGACAAAACAATAGGGAGGCGTCCAATTGTATAAAATAGTCAAAAAGAAAGCGTTGAATCCCTCTGTTATCCGAATGGATATCGCGGCGCCGGCGATCGCCCGTAAAGCCGAACCGGGGCAGTTCATCATTCTCCGTGTTTGTGAAGAAGGTGAGCGCATTCCGTTGACCATCGCTGATTTTGATCGCGAAGCCGGAACCGTGACCATCATTTTTCAGATTGTCGGGAAAACAACCCACATGCTGAGCCAACTCAATGAGGGTGATGACCTGCTGGATTTTGTCGGACCGCTGGGTGTGGCCAGCCATTACGATCAACCTCGAAAGGCGGCGGTCATCGGCGGGGGATTGGGATCGGCCATCGCTTATCCTCAAGCCAAGAAACTGCACCAAATGGGTGTCGAGGTGGATATTATTGCCGGATTCCGCAACCGGGAACTGATCATCCTCGAGGAAGAAATGCGCAAGGTCAGCACCCGGCTTTTCGTCACGACCGACGATGGCTCCAACGGCGTCAAAGGTTTTGTCACGGATGTTCTGCAAAAACAATTGGAGAAAGGGATAAAATATGACCTGGTGGTGGCCATCGGGCCGCTGATCATGATGAAGATGGTCAGCAATCTAACCCGTCCTTATGGAATTAAAACCATTGTCAGCATGAATCCTGTCATGATTGACGGTACCGGTATGTGCGGGGGCTGCCGTTTGACCGTCGGTGGCGAAACCAAATTCGCCTGTGTCGACGGCCCTGATTTTGACGGACACTTGGTTGATTTCGATGAAGCCATGCGCCGTCAGCAGATGTACAAAGCTGAAGAAAAACAAACTTTGGAGGCTCATATTTGCCGTCTGTCCGGAAAGGAAAACTCCGATGCCTAATCTCGCGTTAAAAAAAGTTCCGATGCCTGAACAAGAACCGGATGTTCGCAATGCTAATTTCCGCGAAGTTACTCTGGGTTATACGGAGGCTATGGCCATAGAAGAGGCCAAACGGTGCCTTAACTGCCGCAATAAACCCTGTGTTGGCGGTTGCCCCGTTAGTGTCCAAATTCCGGAATTTATCGAGCGGGTGGTGGCGGGAGACTTCGCTGATGCCTATGAAATCATTACCTCGACCAACAATCTGCCGGCTATCTGCGGGCGGGTCTGTCCGCAGGAAAGTCAATGTGAGAAGTTTTGTGTCCGTGGCATCAAAGGTGAGCCGGTGGCCATCGGGCGCCTAGAGCGTTTTGTTGCCGATTGGGCCATGGCGAACGAACCTGTCTCGCCGACCAAAGCCGACAAGAAAAACCGTAAAGTGGCTGTGGTCGGTTCCGGACCCGCCGGATTGACCTGTGCCGGAGATCTGGCCAAGCAGGGCTATGACGTTACTGTTTTCGAGGCCTTTCATGTACCGGGCGGGGTTCTGATGTACGGCATCCCGGAGTTTCGTCTTCCCAAAGCAATCGTCCGACAAGAAATCGATGCGCTGCGAGGGTGCGGCGTTGACATAAAAACCAATATGGTAATCGGCAAAATCCTGTCGCTGACCGATCTGATGAATGAAGGCTTTGAGGCAATTTTTATCGGTACGGGGGCCGGATTGCCCAGTTTTTTAAAAATTCCCGGCGAAAATCTCAATGGCGTCTATTCCGCTAATGAGTTTTTGACTCGTATCAACCTGATGAAAGCCTATCTTTTTCCGAATTGTGACACCCCGGTTCGAATCGGTAAGCGCGTGGCGGTGGTCGGCGGCGGCAATGTCGCGATGGATGCGGCACGTTCGGCCAAAAGGCTCGGAGCCGAGGAGGTATATATTGTCTACCGCCGCTCCGAGGCCGAAATGCCGGCCAGACTGGAAGAAATTCACCACGCAAAGCAGGAGGGAATTATTTTTCGCCTGCTGACCAATCCGATTCAGATACAGGGCACTGAAAGTGGTTGGGTTCGTGCTCTGGAATGCAATGAGATGGAACTGGGCGAACCGGATGCCAGCGGCCGCCGCCGTCCAATCGCAAAACCCGGCTCTCGGTTTCTCTTGGATGTCGAGACCGTAATCATTGCAATCGGCAATATCCCGAATCCATTGCTGAAAAACACAACGCCGGGACTGGAAACGCAAAAATGGGGTGGCATTGTGGTGGAAGCAGAGACCATGGCAACCAGCTTGGAAGGTGTTTATGCCGGCGGCGATGCCGTGACCGGCGCAGCCACCGTCATTCAGGCCATGGGAGCCGGTCGCAAAGCCGCCCAAGCCATTGATGACTACCTCAGCGGCCGCCGGCAGGATCCGGAAAATCCCGCCTGCGTCGTGGGCAGCGAAATCGTTGAAATGTAGTTCGGCTGATCGACGGCTTTTTCTTTGATCAGCCGGCACGTCTGCGGTTTGTTCCGCCGATATATTGAGATTATTGCTCAAACGGGAACTTATACGGCAGGTTTTTCTCATCGCGCACAGCAATTAACTCTTTTTGAACGGCCTCTCCGATGGGAACGCCCTTGTCCTTGCGATCCTGCCAGACCAGCCACTCCTTTTCGCCCGCCGTATAGATGCGATCCTGACCCGGCGCTTTTTCCGACGCCCGCAACTCCCTCAGGATATCGCCGGCAATCTTCTTGAAGGTATCGCGGCCGGAGAAGGCTTCGGGATCCACAACGATGAAAAAGTGGCCGAGCTGATAGGGCTTCGGGTTGCCCTGATCGTCTTTATTCGTGAGTGCTTTGAGAAACCTGCCTGCAGCAAGGGCGGCTGACAGGATCTCCACAACAGTGGCGTATCCATATCCCTTATAGCCGGCAAGTTCGTCGCCTATGCCGCCGAGAGGAGCAAGGGCGGCGGTTCCGTCGGTCAGCCGCTTCAGGATTTCGGGACTGTCGGTAAGCGCGGTTCCGTCCCGCGCGATCACCATGCCGGCCGGCGTGTCCATGCCGCTGCGCGCATAAAACTCGATTTTCCCTCTTTGGCTGATGCTTGTAGCGCAGTCCAGCATAAAGGGAAACTCCTCATCCGTCGGAAGACCGATGGTAAGAGGATTGGTTCCCAGCATATTTTCAACGCCGAAAGTGGGGGCGATGGAAGGACGGGCGTTTGTGCCCGTGATGCCGATCATGCCGGCATTCACAGCCATGCCGGCCCAGTACCCGGCTATGCCGTAATGAGAGGAGTTGCGAATGGCGGCCGCGGCCAGGCCATATGTTCCGGCCTTTTCGATGATGGTTTGCATGGCTTTGTAACTTGCGACCATGCCCATGCCGTTGTGCGCATCCACGACCAATGTGGTCGGGCTCTCCTTGATGACCTCATATTCCGTAACGGGATTCAGTATCCCGGCTTTGATGCGGTCGATGTAGATGGGCTTGAAACGATTACAGCCGTGGCTTTCAATGCCTTGGCGGTCGCTCTCCATCAAAACATCCGCGCAAATTTTTGCGTCCTCACGCGGAACGCCATATGCAACGAATGCATCCTCCATAAAACCGCCGATTTGTTCCCATGATACATATGGTCTGGTTTCTTTCATTTTTTCACTCCCTAGCAGATTTAACTTCAAAAGAGCAAGCCAAACAGGTGGCTCTAAAACAATCCTTTTAGTTGTAATCGCCGCTGTAACGGACGAGGGATGCCGACAGAATCCCTTCGCTTTGCTGTAATTTCTCGATAAACTGCGTATCACGGCCGCGCAACTTCACTTCGACGACCAATTCGTAGCTGTGGCCGGTTACTGTTTTGCTCCTGAGGTGATGCTTGGGAAGCAGTTTGTCAAAGTCGCCTTGGTACTGGTCGGTATAGCGAATGACCACCAAATAGGGTCTGCGTATACCTTTGGTCTGCACCGTGGTAACCAGCAACATGACCACAGCCAGAAACAGACAGCCCAAAATGGCCAATTCAAAAAATCCGGCGCCGACGGTCAGGCCGGCGGCGATTGCCCAGAACATGAAGACAATATCCATTGGATCTTTCAGCGCCGTCCGGAAACGAACAATGGACAGGGCGCCTACCATACCCAGAGAAAGCACGATGTTGGAGGTAATCGGCAAGATGATCAGTGACGTGACCAGCGAAACCATCAACAGCGCCGTGCCAAAACTGCGATTGAACAGGACGCCTCGATAGGTGATCCGATAGATGAAGAGAATCAGGATACCCAACACCATTGAAACCACCAGAGTGGTTATGATGCGCTCGCGGGTCAGCGGAGCATTGACATTAATTTCCAAAAGATTAAGCAGAGCCTTGCGCATGATTGTTTCCTCCTTATATCAACGTATATGATTAAACCTGGTCTTCCCAAGATTGCTGGCGGCAGATGCCGGCACACTGGACATATTTGCTTACTGCGAAAGGACTGAGCCCCGGATACCGGATAGCAGATCGGATAAAATCCGGCAAAAACCGATCATATTTAACCTCCATAATCAGTCGACCATCATTAAAAACCGGTTGCAGCGCCGCACCGGGATCCCACAAATCCTTGCGATAAATACCGGTGGATAAAAAACGATCGAAGGTAATCCGAACATTGCCCGCCGGAAAAATCAACGGCACGCGCTGGTAATCGACCAAGAGATGCGGTTCCAACAATTGTGTGCGGTTTTCGGCGTAGAACTGCAACAATAAATGCAGCTGTTGCCGACGGGTGCGGTCGGGGTTTTTCCGCAGCGATTCCAGTGTTTCATCGTGCAGCGAAGCCCAATCGCCTGCGAGCAGCCGATCGGTTTGCTCGCGATCCAGACGGCAACTCCTTTTTTGGGTCATGTTGCCGGATTTTATCTTTTTTTCCAGACGAATGTACTGATGGCTGCCTTGATAAATCCGGATCCGGAATTTGTGTCGGGGATTGTTTCCGGCCAACTTGTCAAAAACTCCTTTAAGACCGATATCATCGAAGTAAAGGCTTCTGATTCGGTAAGCCGGAAATCCGGCCGGTTCGGTGGGGACGGCGTGCCGGTCTTGGTACATGATCGGTTTCAAACCGAAATAGAGGCGGTGAAATGCGGTCTCATCAAGGATAAATTTAACTTCATGACGCCAATTCACTCGAACTCACCCGGAAACAATTCTCGCATTTGCTCAGTAGAGAGGTTAAAAGTGTTCTGCAAAAAGCCCTGCATCACTCCGCGTTTTTCACCAGTGATCCTGCGCAAAACAGCGACATTTTTCTCCCAGTTCTGGACCGAGGTCGGCCGGCCCCAACGCGCGATTTGCCGAGGCATTTCGCCTCTGATCTGCTCGGTCATCTCATCCAGAATGCCCAGCATCCGGTCGGTGGTGAAGATGGTGTTCATTAATTCGGCATAGCGCCGGACGAAACGCTCTTTGAACGCCGGATTCTTCATCAGGCCAACCTGGAGTGTGGTGGAAAAATACCGTTGCCACCCATGTCCGCTGGGATGCAGCAGATCGCTCTGCAGGGCGTTGATTTTGTATGTGTCAGGATATAGTATCCAATCCAAATCAAATAAAATCCAACGCCATTCGCCACCCTCGGTCCGTTCACGCCAGACCTTCTTGTTGCCGCTGTCCAGATTGCCGAAAAAGGACTCCGCGATGATCCAGTCGATCAGACTGTCTTCATCGATTTGGGAAAGAACCTGTTGGTAAGGTTCGGCATCACGCAGATCGTGATTTTTGGCATAAGCCAGCAGCGCTCTGTATTCAGCCTTATCGCCGGCCAGAACGATGGAATCGCCCTTGATGATATCAAGATTGTCCGGATCGGCTCCGTGATGCGCAGCCGCATAAAAGGCATCGACCTTTTCACGAAGTTCGTAAAGTCCGTAGTACTCACCATTGACGTAAAGGACACAATGCCGCCAGTCCATGTAATCCGCGGCCAGCTCGCCCCTGACAACCGCGGCCACAAAGGCGTCCCGCAATTTGGAAACCCGCCAGTCCTGACCGGAAGTGCGCAGAACCAGCCGCTTAAAGGTTGATACATCGTTTCCCGGAAAGAAAGGGTAGATGACCTGACGGTCACCATAGGCGGCGCGTAATTTAATCTCCAGGGATTTCTGCAGTTCTTTGCGACTGAAAGATCCGTGAAGCGCAACACCGGCCATAAAGCTGATGCCCTGTGTGCCGTCGGCTTCATGAAATGCAAAGGTGATCGGTGCTTCGTGGTCACGGTTGTAATCAGTCCAGACGCCGCTTGGACCGGTGAAATCCGACGGGTTGACGTTAATGCTGACCACCGGCAAATCGTGTCGGACGCCGGTCAGCAAAAACCGGGTGACATCACGGCTGGGCAAATAATCCGGCCTTTCGGCACGGCAGCGGATCACGGTGGTACTGTCAATGAAAAGCGGCTCCGAATAAAGGGGCGAAGCGGATGTTGGCTGGCTGCCGTCCAGAGTATAGTGAATGCTGGCATCAGGATGGGGATTTTTGATGGTAACCAGAACCGGCTGATCAAAATAAATCGAATCGGATGGTGATCCATCTGCGACTTGGGTAACTTCAATGGTCGGTGCGAGGGCGTAGGCCAGTTTGGGTTGAGTCGAGTTGGCGCTGCCGGGTGTCGGTTGCGGATAATAAAACCGGGTGTCGGCCGGTTCTTCTCCACCGCTGTTGCCACGGCCGCAACTGACGCCATTGATCAGCAAACCGGTTTCAAATCGATCGATCAGCCGCCGATCCGGTCCGGTTAGATATAAGGTTTCACCGCCGGTCGAGATGCCGAAAGAAGTGGGCTCAACAACCAGAAATTGGCCGGGATCGAGCGTGATATCGCCCAATGTCATCAAGAAAGGATTGCTGTTCTGATCCGACAAACCGTAGCCCAGAAGATTGATGGGCTGATCGCTTCCGTTATAAAGTTCGATCCAGTCGGCTTGTGAGGTTTTACCCTTCGTCGAGATTTTGGCATCCAGCGCCATGACCTCATTAATCCAAATATTCCGATTTTTAAGGGTCATTGCGCCGCTGATTTCGGCAAAGCCGGCTGTAGTATTCGCGCTGCCCGGTGTGGCCATCGGGAAATAAAGCCAGGTTTCAAGATCGTCCGGTGAGCGGCCTAGGGATATGTTGTCCGGCAGGTATTCGAGAGGCTGCTTGAAAACCGTATGACCGTTGGGATCGGTCAGCAATAGATGTGTATCGTTTCGGCCAAGCTTGAAGGGTGCTTGCAACGACATGGGCACGGCCGGATCATAGACGGTTTCCCGTCCGGACAGCCAAACAACCAGCAGCTCTCCGGCCCGGATGGTGACATCGGGAAACTTCCACTTGTCCGGCCGATCCGGATTGTCCGACAAGCGAAAGCCGAGCAGGTTGACGTCTTCATTGCCGGTATTTAAGATTTCAACCCAGTCCGGCAAATTGCCCTCGGCATCCGGCCAAGAACGGTTGCGGGTCATGTATTCATTAACAATCAGATCATATTTGGGACGAATAATTGCTTCCTGTGCGGAAAGCTTGCCATCCGTGCCGTTTGGCTCACCGGGCGTGGCCTCTCCGAAAAATAAATATTGGTCGAGGGGCGATCGGGAGTCGGGGGCCAGACCGAAGGAAATGTCCGGAGGTAAGGGCGGTATGGTTATCATGGCCAGTACCTCGCCGATATGCGAGGTCAAAATCAGATCCTCGCCTTGATTGTTCAAACGGAAATTGGCGTGTATTTCACCGGCATCAATCATTTCCGGAGTGGGTTCGAGACCGGAGCAAAAGACAATCAAATATTCGCCCGGTTCCAAAACGACCGATGGGAAAGTCCATTTATTCGGCTTTCTTACCAGATCGGATAATTGATAGCCGGTTAAATCGATCGGCTGGGAGCCGGAATTATAAAGCTCAATCCAATCCGGTGTCAGACCGTCGCTTGTCTGCAAAGTAGCCGTGTTTCGACTCATGATTTCGGTGATGAGCAGCGCCCCGGGCACAATAACCGGATCCGGTGGCACACCCTGCGTTGTTTTCACCGACAGGGTGGGATTCATGTCTTCAGGTATAATCGAGCAGCCAACAGACAAGACACACAGGCAAGAGGCCAATATATATGCTAGAAGCGAGAACAATAAATTTTTGA
Source organism: Clostridiaceae bacterium (assembly GCA_012520975.1). Classification (GTDB taxonomy): domain Bacteria; phylum Bacillota; class Clostridia; order Saccharofermentanales; family UBA5734; genus UBA8949. The sequence goes on from JAAYNF010000006.1 coordinate 11,407, forward strand.
CTTTGGTAATCAAGACATCCTCTCCTTTTGATACCACAATGTATTGTACAACAAAAATCGTCATCCGGACAGGAAAGCAGAAAAAGAATGTTCATTTGGCGATTTGAACCGGTTTTTTCGCAACCTGCTGTGGAGAATGCTATAATGATAAAATAAAAACTTGCCCAAGAAGAGGCACGTGATCGATCCGGAGGCTTCTTTTCGATGTTTAACCTATCCCGTATGACCGAGATTTTTACCATCATAATCATTGTCGCGGTGGTTTTGGCAGGTCTGCTCGTCATTCTTTTTATCATTGAGCAAATTCTGCGTTGTTGGGTCCGCCGGGAGAGTCAAAGGGCAGATCCTCATGCTGTTGACTCGGTTCGTATAATCGAAAAGAATGAAAAATCATCGGACAACGTGCCGGAACACGATGGGGGCAAAAAACAATGACGGCGGTGCAGCCGGTTATCCTGTGCGGGTTAAACACCCGTCATGTCCATACCAACCTGGCCTTACGCAGCTTGCTGGCCTACCATCAGGCCAGACGACCGGAGCAGCAGTTGATTCTGGTTGAGGCCACGATCAACGACCGGCCGCTGTCCATTCTGCAAACCCTTTACCAATATCATGCGCCTGTTTACGCCTTCTCATGTTATATCTGGAACATCATTTTGATTCGCCGTCTGAGTCGTGATCTGAAAAAATTGTTGCCGGACAGCCTGATTGTCTGGGGTGGACCGGAAGCGGCTCAGCAGGCAGAGGATTTTCTTCGCCGGGAACCGGCCGTCGATTTGATCATCCGCGGCGAGGGCGAAGAGGCATTTTCCGTGTTGCTTGATGTGTTGACGACCGGAACGAGCGAGGATTTGGATTCGGTTCCCGGCCTAAGCTGGCGTGACCGACAGCAGGATCGTATTCATCACAATCCGGAGGGGCGGTCGCTTGCCGGTGATGCTTGGCCTTTTCCCTACAATCGGCAAACGCTGGCTGAAAATGCCGGTCGGATTCTTTATTACGAGAGCTCCCGTGGCTGTCCTTTCAGCTGCAGCTATTGCTTGTCGGCATTGGATCGGAGAGTTCGGTATCGGCCGCTGGATCAGACGCTGGCCGAGATCAATCAATTTTTGGAGGCCGACCTGAGGCAGGTCAAGTTTGTGGATCGCACGTTTAATGCCGATCCGGCAAGAGCTTATGCGATTTGGAAGCATATCATCGAGAGCGATGCCGGCCGGGGGAAAACCAATTTTCATTTTGAGGTAGCGGGCGACCTGCTGGACGATCGATCCGTCGAACTCTTGAATCAGGCGCCGTCGGGATTGATTCAGCTGGAAATTGGTGTTCAAAGCATCCATCCTGATGTTCTTGCGGCGGTCAATCGAAAAACCGACCTTGACCGGCTTGCCCGCCAGGTCAAGGTTCTGCGCCAAGGAGGGCGGGTTCATCTCCATTTGGATCTGATTGCCGGCCTGCCTGGGGAAACCCTTGAAGCCTTTGGTCGGTCTTTTGACTTTGTCTGGGCTCTGGAAGTCGATCATTTTCAATTGGGTTTCCTCAAAGTGCTGCCCGGCAGCCCGATGGTCGATCAGGCCCGTCTGCGAGGCTTTCTCTGGCAGGATGAGCCGCCTTATGAAATTCTGGCCTCAGACGGTCTGAGCTTTGCGGATTTGACTTTGCTGAAAAACACAGCTCAATTGCTGGACGGTTTCAGCAACAGCAATTTCTATCGCCATTCACTTTGTTTTTTTGCAAATCGTCGAGAAAGGCCGTGGCTTTTTTGGCGTGCTTTGACCGAGTGGGCTGTTGAACGTGGCTGGCTGGAACGACCACGAAGTCCGGCCGATCGGGCGCTTTTGCTGCTCTCGTATATCCGGGAATCCGAACCCGGGCTGGTTAAGGATTCCACCGAAAAAATGATTCTCGACCTGTTTCGGCTGGACTATCAATTGAGCGGACAAAAGGATCAACCGGAATTTCTCGGATTCGCCGCTCCCGAGAATGAATGGGAACAAGAAATCAGGCTCCATGCGCAACAATACTTTAAAAATCACCACCGCCGATCCGGTCGCCTGCGCACCGATCTGTTTTCTTTTGACGTGCGTCGATTCCTGAAATCAGGGGAGCTTTTACCGGATACGTGGGCGGTCTGCTTCGACTTGTCCACGGGCCGACCGGTGATGCTGGACAAGTGTCGTGTCAATGATTTATACTGAAACGATTCCAATGCCGGAGGTTGGCTTATGTTGAAATTCGATGCATCAAAAGCGCGCCCTTTTGTCCGTGAGGAGGAAATTGCCCAGATCCGCCCCCAGTTGCAACTGGCGCATAAAATGTTGGTGCAAAAAACCGGCCCGGGCAGCGATTTTCTTGGCTGGCTGGAATTGCCGCGCCTTTATGACCGGGATGAATTCGCCCGCATTCGCAAGGCCGCGGCCTATATCCGGAAAAATGCGGATGTTTTGGTCGTGATCGGTATCGGCGGGTCCTATCTGGGGGCCCGTGCGGCCATTGAAATGCTGACCCATTCATTTAACGCCGCTTTGGGCAAGCGCAACCGAAAGCATCCGCTGGTGGTTTTTGCCGGCAACAATATTAGCTCGACCTATCTTGCGGATTTGTTTGACCTGTTGGAAAACCATCAGGTCGCGGTCAATGTCATCTCTAAATCCGGAACCACCACCGAACCTGCCATCGCATTTCGGCTCTTCAGGACCTGGATGGAAAAACGTTACGGTCGTGAAGGAGCCCGGCAACGCATTTTCGTCACCACCGATCGAGAACGCGGCGCGTTGAAGATGCTGGCCGATCGTGAAGGCTACGAAACCTTTGTGATACCGGACGATATCGGCGGTCGTTACTCTGTGCTGACCCCTGTGGGCCTGTTGCCGATCGCAGCCGCCGGTATTGATATTCAAGCCATGATGCGCGGCGCCCGTCATGGGATGCAGGCCTACCGAACCGCCGATCTGGAGCAAAACCCTTGCCATGCTTACGCAGCCTGGCGTAATGTTTTGCTGCGCAAAGGCTATCAGATTGAGGTCATGGTCAACTACGAGCCCGGACTTCACTATTTCACGGAGTGGTGGAAGCAGCTCTATGGCGAGAGCGAGGGCAAGGACGGCCGCGGCATTTTCCCTGCCGGCGTCGACAATACAGCCGATCTTCATTCCATGGGTCAGTATATTCAGGATGGCAGCCGCATCTTGTTTGAAACGGTTCTTTTGGTGGAACAGGCCCGGCGTGAGGTCACTATTCCGACCGATCCGGCCGACATGGACGGGCTCAATTTTCTTGCCGGCCTTGATATGCAGACCGTCAACCACAAGGCCTGCCAGGGAACCGTCTTGGCTCATCTGGACGGCGGCGTGCCCAACTTACAGATTGCCATCCCTGAGATGTCGGCTTATTATTTTGGCCAGCTGGTATATTTCTTCGAAAAAGCCTGTGCGATCAGCGGCTATTTGCTGGCGGTCAATCCATTTAACCAGCCCGGTGTCGAAGATTATAAAACGAATATGTTTGCGTTGTTGGGCAAGCCGGGTTTTGAACAACGCAGGGCTGAGCTTGAAGCGCGCCTGAATCGAGGAGATTAGGGTTCAATGGCCGCCGTCAACGTTCCGCGATATGTTCTTCAATCGGTTGTCAAACCGGCCCGCTATGTGGGCGGCGAATGGGGCAGCGTACATAAGGACCTATCGGCGGACAACCAAGTTCGAACCCGGTTTGCGTTTTGTTTTCCCGATACGTATGAGGTCGGTATGTCCAACCTGGCGTTGCAAATCCTTTACGATTTGCTCAACAAGAGACAGGACACTTGGTGTGAGCGCTGTTTTATGCCTTGGACGGACATGGCCGAACAGATGCGCCGCCTCGGCCTGCCGCTTTATTCGTTGGAATCTTATACGCCGCTGCGAGCGTTTGATTTTGTCGGCTTTACCCTGCAGTATGAGCTGGCCTACACGAATGTGCTCAGCATGCTTGATCTCGGCGGGATCCCGCTGTTGTCGGCCGACCGAAAGGGCGATGATCCATTGGTCATTGCCGGTGGTCCGGTCACCTATAACATCGAGCCGATGGCTGATTTTTTTGACTTGGTTATTATTGGTGAAGGGGAGGAGGTTCTGCCTGAGCTGCTGGATCTTTATGATGCAAATCGTTCCTTGGCCAGCCGGAATCGAAGGGAATTTTTACGTTTGGCGACCCGGATCGAAGGCGTTTATGTTCCTGCTTTTTACCATGTGTCTTATCATCCGGACGGCACCGTAGCCGCCATCCAACCCAGTGAACCCGGTTTGCCGGCCCGTATTCGCAAACGAATTATTCGCGACCTGGACCGGGTTGATTTTCCGCTTGCAGGCATTGTGCCGAGCACGGAAATCATCCATGATCGGATTTTTCTCGAGCTTTTTCGCGGTTGCCCTCGGGGCTGCCGTTTTTGCCAGGCCGGAATGATCTATCGGCCTGTTCGGGAGAAAAGCGCCGATCTCCTGATTGATCAAGCCTTGGCCATCGAGCGGTCTACCGGTTATGACGAGCTGGGTTTGCTGTCCTTATCGACCAGCGACTACAGTGAATTGGCCAAGCTGACCGATGGTCTGCTTTGCAACTTGGCACCACGCCAAATCAGTCTGTCTCTGCCTTCGCTCCGCCTTGATTCTTTTTCTCTTGAACTGATGGAGAAAGCCTCAAAAACGCGCAAAAGCGGTCTGACTTTTGCTCCTGAAGCCGGTACGCAACGATTACGGGATGTGATCAACAAGAACATCACCGAGGACGATTTGCTGGCCGCCATGCGTTTGGCATTCTTGGGCGGCTGGAAAGGTGCCAAGCTCTATTTCATGCTCGGACTGCCCACCGAAACCATGGACGATGTTGAGGGCATCGCCGATTTGACCCGGAAAATAGAAGCACTGTACAACGAGCTGCCCAAAAGCCAGCGGCCGCGGCGTCTGGAAATGACGGTCAGTACGGCTTTGTTCGTGCCGAAACCTTTTACGCCGTTTCAGTGGGCCGCTCAGGCTACACCGCAGCAGCTTGATGAACGTGTTCGCCGGCTTCGTACCCTGCTGCGCAGCCGCTCGGTCAAATACCAGTGGCACGATACGGACACATCACGGCTGGAGGCAATTCTTGCCCGCGGCGACCGACGGCTCGGTCCGGTTATTCTTGATGCCTGGAGGCGAGGCGCTCAATTTGACGCCTGGCAGGAGCATTTTCAAATGCGGATATGGCTTGACGCCCTGCAAGCCGCCGGTCTTGATCCGGATTTCTATACCGTTCGCGAACGTTCCGAAGATGAGGTATTCCCTTGGTCACATATTGACATCGGAGTTTCACGACCTTATCTGTTGTCCGAGTACCGCCGAGCCCAATTGGCGCAAACAACCCCTCAGTGCCGTGATGCCTGCAGCTTTTGCGGGGCCGAAAGCTTCGAAGGGGGGATTTGTATTGGCCGATGAATTATCTGTTTTGGCCGACAAGGGCAGAGAACCCGAAAAGATAACAATCATTCGTATGTGCTTTGCCCGGTCCGGCCCGCCGATCTGGCTGGCTCATCTGGATCTGATGCGCACTTTCGAACGTTCCATCCGCCGGGCCGCGCTTCCCATTGCCTATACCCGCGGTTTCAACCCGCGCCCGCAATTGTCTTTTGCCCTTCCACTGGGTGTCGGTCTGGCTACCGAGGACGATTATGTTGATCTGACCATGCTGGAGCCGATTGATCCGAGGTCGGCGGTTGATCGATTGAATTTATTTCTACCACCCGGTCTTAAAGTCTTGACTGCCGGCGTGGTTTCGGCCAAAGATCCCAGTCTGATGAGTCTTATTCAGGCGGCCGAATATTTGCTTGAGGGCCATGGCATTTCCACTGCGGCGAAGCGGATCGCCGGTCTGCCTCAGGATCGGCCTTGGTTGGTGGAAAAAAAGCAAAAGGGCAACATGGTTACCGTCGATATTCGCCCTCTTCTCATGGATATGCATGATGAATCCCCCGATCGATTGTTCATTCAGGTTAAAGCCGGGAGCAAATCCAATCTCCGGCCGAAACTTTTCCTTGAGGCGCTGGTTCGGTTGGGAGACTTCGACCCTCTGGCGGCCGCCGACACAGAGATCACACGCACCAAATTGTTGATTGCTGACGGTTTCGGTGGTTTGAAAAGCCCACTGCCGCGCCCAAGTGCCTTCTGACCCCATTAAATTGCCATTTACCACGATAGGGGTTATAATCAAGGATGTTCGCAATCCATTGAAATTAACCGGCGTTTTGAGTTGACTTATTCCACAGGAAACCGGCAAGGAGTACATCATGCGTAAGCAGCTTAGGCTCCCTTCGTTTTACAGTTCCGGCATGATCCTGCAGCAACAGGTGTCCAATCAGATACGCGGCCGCGGAGTTCCCGGGTCGGTTGTTTCGCTTTCCTTGGATCGTGAACCGGCTGATGGTCGCCCGGTTTCGCCTTTGGACAGTCAATACGGACGAATTTTCACAGGTCGGGCAACCTGTGACGAGGACGGCTATTTTTCCCTTGACATTCCTCCTCTGGATGGTTCCTTTGATCCGCTTACTTTGACCATTGAAGCCGGTAAGGAAACGGTCAAATTTGTTGACTTGCTTTTGGGTGAGGTCTGGGTGGCAGCCGGGCAGTCCAGCATGCAAATGCCGCTGGCCGCATGTTGCAATCCCAAGCAGCTTGCCGACATAACCAATATGCATAATGTACGGATTCTGACCCAAGCGCCGGATGGTTTGGCCGGGGAAAAAGCCGTTTATGATTTCCGTCCTCATGATGATTTGGCCGAAGCCCGCTGGATTTATGGTGACCAGACCGACTTGACGGCTTCGGTGTCGGCCATCGCCTATTCCTTCGCCCGCGAATTGCAACTGGATCTGAGATTACCGGTTGCCATTTTGGAAACGGCGCTTGGGGGGACCCATATTCACGCTTGGATCAGCCGCCGATCGGCCGACGATCAGCCGGTTATTCGTCAGCATATTGAAAAACTTGGCTACCATCGGGATGAACAGACCTGGAATATGACCGGTGGCAGCCAGGGTGCCCGCCATCAGCCGGCGGCTCTTTTCAACAGCAAGATTGCCCCGCTGGCCGGTCTGGGTGTTCGGGGCATCCTTTGGTATCATGGTGAAAGCGATTATCAATATCCGGATTACTACCAAGCCGCGCTGCACGCCTTGGTTTCCGATTGGCAGACGATTTTTCGCGCTCCTGACAGACGGGGCCTCGGTTTTCTGTTTGCTCAACTTAAACCACATTTTTTTGGCCATTACGGCTTTGACCGGCTGGCCATATTCAATGAGATGCTGGCGGCCTGCCATCACAGCTTGAAAGTGCCGACCGCGTTGGTTCCGACGTATCATCTGCCCCTTGATTACGACCAGATCTTGCCGGAATGGTCCGGACCCGCTCACCCGACCGCCAAGATGGCGATCGGCCGGAACCTCAAGACGGTTGCCCTTGGGCTGCTTTATCAGCGCAAAGCACCCGCTTCGGCACCGGAGTGCGCCGACATCGAAATCATTGGCGGTAAGTTAATGATCAGTTTTGACAATCTCATGAATGGTCTGAGCCTGCCCGGTAATTCTTCCCGTGTCCGTGGGTTCAAGATCTGCGGTCCCGACCGGATTTTCCACGAAGCGCAGGCTCGTCTGCTTTATGGAATCAAGGTTCTTGTCTGGCATGACCGGATCACCGATCCTCGGGCCGTCAGCTATGCTCATGCCGACCTTAACCAATTTGCCAATTTGATGAGCAAGGATCATTTGGCGGTCGTTCCATTTCGTTCCGATCGGGTTCCTTCACGTCTCAGTCCGCCGATGGAATGGCTGCATTGTGAGGATCTTATGCTGTGGTGCTGTCCCGATTTTGCCCGCCCCGAGCAAACCGGCTGGCATCCGGCCTGGCAGGTGGAGCGGGGAGAAGGACGGCTGACCGTTGAGCCGATCAACAAAAGCCAAGGCGACGGCTCGCTCCTTTTTGAGTATAAACAGGCCGACACAACGGAGTTTTCGCTGGAACCGATGCTGGGTTATGATTCGCAATTTCCGCCCCTGGATTTATCGGCTTATGACACGTTGACAATCGATGTCTTCAATCCCGACCAGCAATTTAAATCCATGGGGTTGCTGGCCGCTGCCGGTCAGGATTCGACCGAGTTGTTTTTGCTGGGCGATCGATTATTGATTCAACCTGCCTTGCGTTGGCAAATGCTGGCCTTTTCACTGGAGTCGTTGACCGAAGCTGAAAAAAAGAGCATTCACCGCTTGGTTTTCCTTTTGGAAGACAAGCGCGGCAAAGGCTCTTTGTATCTGGATAATATTCAGCCTGTTTGGTCCTGAATTTCTTTTCTTAACTTGATGTCCGGCCGATTACTCTCGAGTAAAGCCAATAACCCCCGGCTAGGTTGTATACGTCTTTACGTCCTGAGAGCATCAATTGGCGAGAAGCCAGATAGCCTTGGCGACCGGAATCGGAAAACAAATAGAGCGGCTTGTCCGGCGGCAGATTGACTTTCCCTTCTTGCAGAGAAACCACCAGATCGGCGAAGGGCAGATTGATGGCGCCCGGGATGGTTCCGCGCAGAAATTCCTCCCGGCTTCGGACATCAACCAAAATCACTCTGGAAGTGTCCAAGGAGGCCAAATCATAAATCGAGAACTCGTGGTACAGCCCGCGAAGCTGATTCTGGGCCAGCAAGCCTGCCTGAAGCAGCCAGTTGCGTCGGCCGGGTCGGGACGGTTCATGAGGCAGATCCAAACGGGAAAGATCGTCGACGGTCTGCCGGGCCTGGATCGCCAATGCCAACTGAGCCAGACGCTCAGATGAGGAACCGTCGCTGACCAGCTGCGCTCCCAGCAGGTGACGATTTTGTCGGGACCAGAGGATTTTAACAATCAGAAACGGTTGACCTTCGTTGCCGGGAATCATGGTGTATGTCCGATTGTAATCAATCCGAAGCGCGATCAGTTCATTTTCACTGACCCCTACCGCTCCGGCCTCCAATCCGGGCAGTTCGAGATTTGTGATGGCCAATGCCGGCCGGACATCCGCTTTGAAGTCGTTCAGCTGATCCGCCACACGACGTGCCTGTTGAATGACCGAAGACGGCGTAGGTGCCCAGACCGCTTTGTTGCTGATCAGGTCAATGTCCGCCGCCAGCGCTCCGGCGGCAAAAATTCTTTTGTCGGATGTTTGCCCGCCGGCGGTTGTCTGCAAGGTTCCAAAGGGACCGCTTTTCAAGCCGGCAGCCACAGCCAATGAGATGTCCGGCTTGAGTCCGCAGGCAAGGATGATCAAATCGCTGTCCAATGTCGAATCATCATCCAGTGTGATCATAATATAGCCGCCTGTCCGCTCGATACGTTTGGGCTGACGCCCTAATCGCAAATGGATGCCTTTTTGGACAAGATGACCCTCCACGACTCTGGCCATATCCGGATCCAGCGCCGCCAGCACATGATTGGATTTTTCCAGAAGCGTTACGGAAAGACCACGTCGGGCCAATGCTTCGGCAGCTTGAAGTCCGGTCGGCGTGCCGCCAACGACCAGTATGCGCCGGACCGATAAATTGCTTAGGGCGGAACGGATTTTTTGAATATCGGTCGGACTCTTCAGCAAGAACATACCTTCAAGATCAGGTGGAAAAGCCGCCGGACGCACCGGAACACATCCGGTGGCCAAGACCAATTGGTCATATTTCTCTTTGTAGGGCTTGCCTTCAACATCGGATGCCGGTCTGATCTCGACGAGCCGGCGAAAACGACGGATGGCGATCACTTCGCTGTTAACCCTCACGTCCACACGATACTGACGCCGGAACTCCTCGGCAGCCAGATGTTGCTGTTTATGCACAGGAGTTGTATCGTCAGCCAACAATCCGGGCCAGGCCGTACCGGCACTGCTAATGGTGGCCTCTTTTTCCAAAAGGATGATTTCAGATTGGGCATCCAGACTGCGAATTCTGGCGGCTGCCGCGGAACCGCTGAGGGAACCGCCGACAACAATGATTTTACGAGCCATAATAAACCTCCGAAACGACGCATATCGAAACACGCCATCTTGACTTGAATTCTATCATGAAAGCGCCTCGGTGCAAAAGCCGGCCATAGAAAAGCAAGGAAGAAATGCTGCTGATCCCGAATATATTCGTGTAATCGTTCCCCCGATGCCCTTGATTTTTTGACGTTGGCGATGTAAGATGAATCCATCCTTTGCGGCGAAGAGAAGGAGTACCCGTCAATCGGCCGGCAGAGAGAGAGGTTCCAAGGCTGAAAGACCTCTCAGGCATAGGGATGGGGAAGGTCGTCTTGGAGCGAAGGGTCGGCGGCACCGCGTCATGGTGCGTAAGGAGTGCCCGTCGGCGGACGGGAAGACTGGTGGTACCACGGAAGCGGCGCTTTCGTCCAGTTGTTGGACGGGCGTTTTTTATTTTTAGGAGGAGGCTTTTATGAATCCGACCGTGCGTATTGTGTTGATTGTTTTGGGCCTGCTCATTGGGCTTTGGGGAGTGATTATTGTTTATCTGGCGCCAAAGATTGTCGCCAAGAGAGGACTGGCTGAGAAAAAACCGATCGATCCTGCCCTTGCTGAAAATCTGACTGAAGAACAGCAGGAAAAGCATCGTTTTGACATGGCGGTGCTGGACGTCAAAATCAAAGGCCTGTTGATTGCCGCTCCGGGATTTATCCTGTTGCTGGTTATGTATTCCTACATCAATATTAAGTAAAAATCTTTTGCCATGGAGGAGCATCTATGTCTCAAATTGATAAAATAGCCAAGACTTTCGAACCGGCAAAGGCTGAAAAAGAGATCTATACCCGCTGGATGGAGAAGGGCTATTTTACTCCCACCCTTCAATCAGATCGGGAGGCCTACACGATTGTCATGCCGCCGCCGAACATTACCGGCCAACTTCATATGGGGCATGCGCTGGACAACACCTTGCAAGACATTCTAATCCGCTTCAAACGTATGCAGGGCTTCAATGCGTTGTGGCTTCCGGGAACCGACCATGCCTCGATCGCTACCGAGGCGCGTATTGTGGCCGCGATGAAAGAAGAAGGCTTAAACAAAGAGAATGTCGGGCGGGAAGCCTTTTTGGAACGGGCTTGGGAATGGAAAAAACAGTATGGCAATCGCATCACCGAGCAGCTCAAACGGCTGGGATCATCTTGTGACTGGTCACGGGAACGGTTTACCATGGATGATCATTTGTCGGCGGCGGTCAGAGAGGTTTTTGTCCGCTTGTATGAAAAGGGTCTGATTTATCGTGGCGAACGGATGATCAACTGGTGCCCGCATTGCCTGACCTCGATTTCCGATGCCGAAGTCGAATATGAAGAGGTAAACGGCACCTTTTATCATCTCCGATACGGCTTGTCCGACGGCGGCGGTGAATTGGCGCTGGCCACCACGCGTCCGGAGACCATGCTTGGTGACACGGCGGTTGCGGTTCATCCTGATGATGAGCGGTACAGCCATTTGATCGGTCGCTCGGTCATCCTGCCCTTGGTCGGCCGTCGGTTGCCGATTGTCGCCGACGATTATGTTGATCCCGCTTTTGGAACCGGCGTCGTTAAAATAACACCGGCTCATGACCCCAATGACTTTGAGGTCGGACTACGCCACAACCTTGATGTGGTGAATATCTTCACCGATGACGCCCATATCAACGAAAACGGCGGTGCATATGCCGGCTTGGATCGCTTGGAGGCGCGTCGCCGGATCGTTGAGGATCTGGAGGCAGGAGGACATCTGCTCCGGACCGAGCCGCACCGGCACAATGTGGGTACCTGTTATCGGTGTCAAACAACGGTTGAGCCGCGCATTTCCCTTCAATGGTTTGTCAAGATGCAGCCCTTGGCCGAGCCGGCAATCGCGACGGTTAGGGAGGGCCAAACCCGCTTTGTTCCGGAACGGTTTGAAAAAATTTATTTCAACTGGATGGAAAATATTCGTGACTGGTGCATCTCGCGCCAACTCTGGTGGGGTCACCGTATTCCGGCTTGGTATTGCCGGAGCTGTGGCGTGATGATTGTTGATCGTCAGGATCCCACCATCTGCCCCCAATGTCAAAACTCGGAGCTCGTTCAGGATGAAGACACACTCGACACTTGGTTTTCATCGGCATTGTGGCCTTTCTCCACTCTGGGCTGGCCCGACGATAGCCAGGATATGCGCACATTTTATCCAACCAGTGTGCTGGTTACGGGCTATGACATCATCTTTTTCTGGGTCGCCCGCATGATCTTTTCCGGCCTTGAGCACACCGGGAAGACTCCCTTTCATACTGTTTTCATTCACGGCATCATCCGTGACGCCCAAGGTCGCAAGATGTCCAAATCCCTTGGCAATGGTGTCGACCCCTTGGAGGTCATTGATGAGTTTGGTGCCGACGCCCTGCGTTATACGTTGATTACAGGCAATTCTCCCGGTTCGGATCAACGGTTTCAGCAAGATAAACTTGAAGCCGGGCGCAATTTTATCAACAAGATCTGGAATGCCACCCGATTCGTTCTCATGAACTTTGATGACGAGATGGACTGGAGCGGAATTGAATCGGCAGATATGGCTTTGGAGGACAAGTGGATCCTGTCGCGCTTGCAAAGGCTTAAACAAGAGGTGCCGGCCAATCTGGACAAATACGAAACCGGCGTCGCGCTGCACAAAATTTACAGTTTCCTTTGGGAGGAATTCTGTGACTGGTACATTGAGATCAGCAAGTCCCGTCTCACCGATGACACCAATGCCAGCCGCCGCGTTGCACAATACGTGCTTAACACGGTCCTGCGTGAAAGCCTGCAGCTTTTGCACCCATTTATGCCTTTCGTGACCGAATCCCTTTACGGGCACTTGGTTCACGAGGATGAAAGCATCATGATTTCATCCTGGCCGATGCCGCAGGATGCGCTGATCTTTCCGCAAGAGGAACAGGCCATGATCA